>JBIKVD010000030.1:0-20338 GCA_044357055.1 Oligoflexales bacterium
CATGACAAAGTCTTGCCCTCTATTCATCACAAGTTGGAGTCATCGAGCCGGCACAAACGGTAGTAGGGTGGCCCAAAATTGAACGCGGGAAATGTAGGGAATTTGATTCTCTCATTGAGCCCATCTATATGACCGCAGTCGGTTATCAAGGAGCTGTCGAAGTGCCCTATTTTGCTGACCTGAATGCACAAAGAAAATACTTCTGTGTTCACGGTCAAGAGGGATTTTCAAATTCTGGTTCTGATGCATGCTCGAAAGGCAAAGCCAATTGGTATAATACTGATCTAGGGTTGGTGAACTTCGAACCGGGCCAAGTCCGTCGGGTGGTAGAACTGAAATAACAGCCACGAGCAATAGTTCCGATATAAATAGCCCATAAGCGAATGGGGCTTGCTTGTGGCTCCCCTCAGCCAGGCCTACCGCACCAACGCATCTTAAGTCGCTGATAATCAACCATAAATCTCACCACCTGCCTAAAGTCTGGACGAGCCTTGCCAATTCGGCCGCCTCGCGATATACCAGGCTTACAGCGACCAAACTTTTCGCGTCCAGAATGTCTGGAGCAAGTATAAGCGCCTAGAGGGAATCGTCGGAGACTATCGTGCCACAAAGCAAACTTCATAATATGTTTGTCCGCAATCTAACCACACTAGATGTTGCGGTTTTTTGTCCCTCCAAAGGTGTTCATGGCTGGTCATGGAATGTGGACATGGATCTCACGGGGCATCTGGATCAAAACGGTTTTGTCTTTGATTTTTCCCATGCCAAGGCTCAGGCAAAGGCTATTTTAAAGCAGACCTTTGACCACAAGCTCCTGATACCCATGTTAGCTCCTGGAGTGCACTCCTTATCGTTTGGCAATGAGAAGCAGCTACGCATGAGCACGACCTCCGGCGAGCTTTGGCAATATAGCTGCCCAGAGTCCGCTGTCGTCGAACTTGCCATCCCCGAAGTCCATCCCTCGGTGATTGAGGCCCAGATTGCCAGGCGCATCGAGCAGGTTTTCCCAAATAACCTGGTAAAATGCAAGATTCGCCTAAGCGACGAAAACATTGGCTCTCAAGAGGCCCAATTTTGTTATACCCATGGCCTTCCTCAACATGATGGCGATTGTCAGCGATTATTCCACGGGCACCGATCAAGGGTCGAAGTTTGGCTGCAGCAAGAACGACAAGCCCATTTGGAAAAGATTCTTTGCGAAGAGTTTTTTCTCTCCAGCCAGGCGCATCTTGCTTCTGAGTCCCAGGTTATTGGCAAGTCGGAACACGCCGTGGCGAATAGCGACAAAGAACAAATCCAGCTCGCCTATACCTCGAGTCAGGGGGCCTTCTACGCGAGTCTTCCCAGTCATCGCGTTCGCATTGTCCCCCATGAAACCAGCATTGAATGCATCACGCGCAGCGCATTGGCCTACTTATTAGAATCCCAGCCCAACTTGAAAGCCAAAGATTTGCGGGTATTGGTCTTCGAGGGCATTGATAAAGGATCATGGGCAGAAGAGGGGTGAGTTCCTTCGCTGCGCTCAGGATGACAATCCACCGCTCAGGATGACAATCCACCGCTTAGGATGACGGTTCCTGGCTCTGGATCACGCACTTGTAGAAATTTCGCGCTAATTGACCGCCGATATCCGTTAAAAATGACTCGGGATGAAATTGCAACCCGAGCGCCGGCTTGCTCAGACCCTCGATAGCAATGGCCTGAATTTCTCCGATCTCATCTCGTGCTAGGATCTTGATCTGCCGCTTGCCCCTCGCGATTGTGCCCTCCCCATCTAAGATCAAAGAATGGTAAACCCCGGCTGCAAAAACCGGAGGGCAATTCTCAAACAAGGCATGCGATTGAAGGATTCTAACTTGACGGCAACTTCCATGCAGAGGTTCTTGGCTTCTGCAAATGGCATAGCCGAAAAACTCGCCCAGAAGCTGGTGCCCAAGACATATTCCCAGGATGGGGATGAGACCTAACTTTTTCTCTAACAAGGCTTTCGATGATGCAATCTCATGGGGACTTTTGGGCCCCGGAGAAAATACCAGAGCTTGGTAGTCGCATTCCGGGTTTAGATCCTGCAAATGATCAAATGGCAAAATTTCGACGTCGGCAAAGCCACCAAGCAACAACCAATCCCGTACATTGTTTGTGAAGCTATCATAGTGATCCACGAGGAGAGCACGTATTTGGCGTTTTCTTCCCATCTCCTTGCTATTTTCTTCATTTATAATAGACGGAATCCTCTAAATTCAGTTGATGAGGCATCATGCAGAGGAACCTGACATATTGCATCTGGATTTTCTTGTCTCTTGGGAAAATACCAATAGCCTTGGGTTCGGATTCACCGAACCCGCAATCTAATTATACAAATTATTTCAGAGCGTTAATCCGTTACGAGCCGGTGGCAGGGCCAGGCGGATTGGGTGCTGGCTCCAGCAATGTGGGCCTGGGAATGTCAAATATAGACCCGCCCAAAGCAGGTGAGCTGACCCCCACCGCCCGAGCGGAGGATCACAGTAACCAGAGTGTCTTACCAAGATTTTCCATGCAGCGAGGACTTATATATCCGTGGGCCATGGGCTTTCAGTACGGTTTCTTCCCGCAAAGTGGCATCGGCAGTATCGGCCTGCACGGACAATGGACCGTTTTTGAGCAATTCTCTTTCCCGACCCTTGCATTTCGACTTAGCTACTCTCAATTAACTGGCCTTGCAGACGCGCACTTTGCCATGCTGGGAGTCGATACTATGTTGGGCTATACCTTGTTGCCCTGGATTCATATCTACATTTCTTACCTAAACCACGCGGAGCGGTTTGATTTTACAGTGGACCAGGTCCGCGCCAGCAAAAATTTGCATTGGGTAGCCCAAGGCACCCCTTCCCTTGGCTTTCGCTTAAATATGGGCTCTAATCCTTATTATATCAGCTATGCCCAGTCGATCGAATCGTCTGCACCCCGTCGAACACATCACCTCAGATTTAGCTATGGCTTTTGATTTTCCAACAATACTGTCATATATCCTTGCTTAAACCCGATAAGGTACAAACCATTCCCGACGGTTGGATTAAGCAGAATATGTACCGAATTCAAATCATTGCAAATCCTCGTGCGGGTAAAACTTCCCTGCATGAAATCCTACGTTCCGCGCGCAGGCAGTTATTTGGCTGGCAAATGGATCTGGCTATTACAGCTGATGCAGCTGATATCCCTCGCTGCCTAGATTCAATCAATGCTGATACCCATAAGGCCATTGTCGTCATCGGTGGAGATGGTTCGATTAATTGCGCCCTGCCTTACCTCATTACCCGTGATGATTTGCCACCCTTGGCTCTGTATCCTAGTGGCACCGCTAATGACCTGGCCCAGTGCCTTAAAATAAGGGATACATGGCCCGATATTCAATATCTACTCGACCACGATTTAAGCCTCGCCATTGACGTGATCCAAGTCAACGGAAAGCACTGGTTTCTCACCGCCGGCGGCTTGGGCATCGGATCCATTATCACCACCGAAATCAATTCCTGGCGCTCAAAGTCTAGACTCTTTTCCAAGGCTTGGACGACTCTAGGCTGCGAAACCTATGCCCTCTTTGCGGCTAAAGCCATCGGCACCAGCCAATCCATCATGCAAAATATGAGGATCCGCGCTGAATCTTTCCATCATGAAGGGTGCATCTCCTCACTCCTTATTTGCAATCAGGAAAAAATGGGCGGAGAGCTTACGATTGCTCCTGGGGCGAATAACCACGACGGGTATTTTGATCTTGTGGGTCTGCATGCCAAAGAAAGACTCGTCATTCTCAAAGACTTGTACTCCGCTCGTTTCAAAGGTGGTCTCCCCGCCGATTTTGCTTTGAAATCTGAATCCTGCGTTATTGAGAACCTAGACAATAAGCCCATGACTTTCTTTGGTGACGGTGAATGCCTAGCCAAAGAAACGACCTTTGAAATTCAAATCAAGAAAAAAGCACTTAAAGTCTTCACCCCGTTAGCCGTGTATCAGGATTCGGCACCAAAAAAAGCGAGAGGTAAGGCACCATGAATATTCTTATCACCGGCGCCACCGGCTTTCTCGGGAAATACGTCGTAGAAGAAATCCTTCGGGGCGCGTCGTGGAAAAGTAGCCGCATCTTTATAAGCTCGCGGCAAGCTAGATCCCACCCGGACTCAAGAGTGCAAGTCATCACCTGCGATCTTTCTCAGCCAGGGTGTCTCAGCTTATTGCCCTCAAAGGTCGACACCATTATCCACCTTGCTGCACAGTATGATCTCTTTGCCGGTTATCACGAGAATTACTTGGCTAATGTGGTTGCCACTCACAATATTGCGCGTTACGCTCTGGCGCTAGGCTCAAACAGCCGTATTATCTATGCTTCGACCTATGCCCATCTCGTCGGATCACACGATAGCGGAGATTTAGAATGCCGCGATCCCCGGGTAAGATCTAACTTGGAGGCCTATCCGAGCACGAAATCCATTGCGGAGAAAATCGTCGCCCAGCTCCCGAATGCAAAACATATATTGCGCTTTGGCGCCTTAGTGGGAGATACAGAAACCGGGCGCATCGAATCCTTGAATGGTCCATACTATGCCATGAGACTGTACCGATATCTGGCCAAGCTGTTGCCAGCCTGGGTCTGTACAAAGCTTCCCCAGCCTGGGGAACCTTCTTCGATACTCCCCCTAGTGCCCGTCGATTGCGCCGCAAAAGTTCTCATTCAACTACTGGAAGATCCAGACCGCGTCAAAGAGCCTATTCTCGCGGTTTTGCGTCCCGATTCCATCCAGCTGGGGGACTTCTACAATCGTCTGAATCAGCATCTGAAGCTGCCAAAATCCAGTCCCATATGGCGCCAAATGCCCGATGTAGTCAAAAAAGCTATGGATAAAGCACACCTGGTCCCCGCAGACCTGTATGACTATCTCGTGCCTCCTGCTTTAGCAAAAAATCCGGCCTTCTCAAGGCACTTTCCCAAAGCCATTCCCCACTTCGACGACTATGAGGCGGAATTTTTTGCTGGATTCACTCGTTTCTTGGAGTCCATGGACATATGACAAGAAAGCTCATCACGGTCATTGATTTTTTTAACAAAGGCTCGCCGCGCAATCACCATTTTTCCTTTGGCGGTTGTGATTTCGAAATCACGAGCTTCCCGGTTGGCTGGGATATGCAAACCGCTAAGATTTTGGCAAAAAAATATGATGGCTATGCTGATGCCATCGTGTTTATTGGGCTCTTTGAACAAGGTAGCCTCTTTCAATCAAGTTTTACGCACAAGCCCTCTCTTGCTATCTTGAATCTTGTCCACGAATCCAAGGTTTTTACTGGCCAAAGACTGCGAGAAATTTTCGCCTCTTGGACTCTTGGCAGGCTGATAAAGCAAAACCCCGCTATATTCCGTGGGAAAAAAGCTCTCGTGCATGCCTCTGTGGTATCGCCCGCATTGGAACCACTTTTAAATGGTGGGGCGCAAATCTACTGTGCGGACCTATTGTCTCTGTTAAATCTCCCAGTCAGCCCCTTGCCTCTTGATCAATTTCGCTCGGCTCTCACGAAAACCAAACCAATTCTCTCACGCATTCCCCTCGAATTTCTTGCTCCCGGCAAAGCACGCCGCACCCGAGAGCTAACTCTTACCCAAAGAATGTTACGCAAGTCGATCCGCAAAAGTGATCTCTTTGTAACCTTTCGCGGCATCCTTGATGATGTGGGAAACTACAATGTTTTAAAGAACAAAACGATCATCGCCGATGGGCTAAACGCTGAGCAGAAGAACCGTCTTATCCAGGTAGGTGTTTCGCAGATTATTGAATGTGCACCCGATTTTCGCCTCATCGACACCGAAGAGGTCAACCAATTTGGGGTCATGGATGCCGTCATCGACCTGTTGCGGGAAGTCCAAGCGCCCCAGATGAAAATGGAGCAATATGTTCTACATTTTATTGAAGAGCATAATCTGGCTCCGCCGCCAGTGATTTCCCATTCGCTAAGCCCGCTCCGCTGCGCTTTTCTCATCCATCCGCTATCACGAGAGCATTTATACCTCAGCCCCTATTTTCGTTGGATGAAAAACGCGCCCAATTTTGTGCAGAATCAAATCGAAAGCCAATTGCGACATGTGCCTCCCTTTGTGCATGGACAAATTTCTGGCCTAAAAAGCGCAGCGAATGGTAGAGAAGTTATCTGCGATATCCTGTCCCTTGCTTCTACCCCTCGCGTGATGCGACAAATGCCAGAAGACGTCTTATACGAGCAACTGCTACAAGCTGCACAACTCGCTCAAAGTCGAGGAGCTTGCATGCTTGGATTGGGAGCCTATACAAAAGTCATTGGCGATGCGGGTATCACAGTCGCAAAAAAGGCTCCCATCCCGATCACGAATGGCAATTCCTATTCCACAGCCGCCACCTTATGGGCAGCCCGCGAAATGTCCATCAAAATGCAGTTTTTACGCCCCAATGCAAAACATCCTAAGCGAATTGCCGGTAAAGCTATGGTGATCGGCGCCACGGGATGCATAGGACGCGTGTCCTCCCACTTACTGGCGCTCGTTTTTGACGAAATCATCTTAGTTGGCCGCCGTGCCGATAAGCTACTAGAAATAAAGGACGAGGTAAAAAAACTCTCCAGCCATGTCCGCATTGAAATCAGCACGGATCCCAGTCCCTACCTGGCAACGACCGACTTGATTGTTACAGCTACTTCAAATGAGGGGGGCGCCGTCTTAGATATTATGATGGTCAAACCAGGAGCGGTGATCTGCGATTGCTCCCGGCCCTTGGATATCGGTCCCGAGGAGACCAAGCGCCGTCCAGATGTGATGATTATTGAAAGCGGGGAAATCGATCTTCCGGGCACTCTTTCTTTCTCCTGCGATATCGGACTGCCCCACCCATCGGTTTATGCCTGCCTCGCAGAAACCGTATTATTGACCATGGAGGAGCGTTTTGAATCCTTCTCGTTAGGAAAGCAGCTCACACTCACTCAGGTGAAGGAAATCTATCAGATAGGCATCAAACATGGGGCCCAGCTTTCAGCAATTCGCGGGCCGCTAGGGTTCATCACCGAACAGCAAATCGAACAATGCCGCATCTTGGCCGCTGCAGGAAGAGCTTTAGGAAAAACAGGAAAATTATGAGTAGGACCTATTTTTCGCACTTAAATTACACTCTGGCCAATGAAGATAGCCACTTGGAATTAGCGGTGTTGCCCCCGAATGTGGGACATGCCATTGCCGTTTGCGGTAGCGGTTCGCGATCACTCGTGCTGCTGGCCAATGGGGTGAAAAATCTGATCTTATGCGACCTTAGCCCCTACCAACTCTGGTTAGCAGAACTGCGTTTGGCCTTGATTCGCCAAAACTCCTGGAGTGATTATGTCGAATTCCTCGGCTATCGGGACACCGCATCCTCTCCCTCTAGGCGACAGGAGATCTTTGCCAAGCTCTCCCTCCCAGCAAATGTGCACAGCTACTTTGGACCGTTAATGGATGCCAATGGCTGGGGTCCGCTCATCTATTTGGGGAAATGGGAGAGGACCATTCAGAAAATCTCCTTTGCTGTACGCGGGCTATTAGGCCGCTACGCACAACAACTTTTTGAGTGTCGCTCGCTAGAAGAGCAGAACCATTTTCTGCTGCAAGAATTCCCTCGTCATCGCTGGCATTTGCTCATCAAATTATTAGGGAATGCTAATTTATTTAACGCGCTACTCTATCGCGGTCATTTCCCCGTTAAAAACACACCTGGTAGCTTCTTTGATTTCTACCGCGAACAGTTGAACCTACTGCTCCGAACGCAATTGGCGCGTGAGAATTTTTTTCTGCAATTGCTATTCTTGGGCCGCATCCAAAATCAAGAGGCCTACCCCGCCGAAGCCAGTGAGGAGATTTTTGGGAGGATGAAAGCCGGCGCTATGGCCGCCACAGTCGCATTCTCCCAGGGCCATATCCTTGAATGTGTGTCGCAAAGTTCGCGCCCAGTAGAATTCGTCTCTCTCTCAGACGTACCCTCCTATTTTTCTGGCGACGTGGAAAGGGATTTTATGCAAACCATGACCCCTGGTCTGGCCGAAGGTTGCTTGGTCGTGGTGCGGAGCTATCAACATATTCCCTGGCGGCCAGACCTAACCGATTTTCGCATTGTGAATGGGCACTACGCCAATGCGATCAGTAGCGAAAAAACTCAGATGTACTTTGTCGATATTTTCGAACGATCACCAAGACAGGCTAGGAGCTAGCTAGCAAAATGACATTCAATAGCATCAGCATGATCATGGAGCAGATTCAAACGCGCTCTGATCAACCTGCTCTTTGGTTTGCCGACCAAGGCTGGATCAACTTTGATGAATTGGGAAAGCGCTTGCAGCAGGTGCAGCTTTTTCTTCAGCGCCAGGGCATCAAGCACGGTGACGCGATACTGCTATTTGATCGTCTAGGGGCTGACCTTTACGCGCAAATCCTCGGTTGTGCAGCCATGGGCGTTACTGTGGTACTGATTGAACCTTGGATGGCCCTGCCGAGGATTCAGGAGGCCGTTTTACAAATCAAGCCTAAGGCTTTCCTCACTAACAGATTGGGAAGACTTTGGGGTCTGCGAGTGCCAGCCATTCGGCAAATCCCCCATTGGCTTGATGTCAAAGCCTGGCATGAGCAATCGACTGCCATGAGCCTGCCCATAGTCTCTGTTGACCCCTCTCTGATTGCCATCCTGACTTTCACCTCGGGAACCTCGGGCAAACCTAAAGGAGTGCCTCGCAGCCATGGCTACCTATTTGCCCAGGCCAAGGTGTTTCTGAAAGAATTTGCCGTTAAAGACCACGAGGGCCCCGACCTATGTATTTTCGCGAATTTCGCCCTGGCAAACTTAGCCGGGGGTCGACCCTCACTCTTGTTACAGAATTCAGCATCCTCTGCTGCTTGGAAAGGCTTACGCGCCCTCCCTAAGAAGCAACGACCGCGCACGACCACCCTGAACCCTGCGTCTTTACGCCAGATGTTAATGTGCGACGAACTGCTCCCTTGCCTTGAGGAGGTGCATATCGGAGGGGCCTTAGTCGATTGTCAAGATTTTGAGACCGGCCTGAAAAAGGTACCAAAGGCGAAATGGTTGATGGTCTATGGATCTACAGAAGCGGAACCCGTTTCCACAGGGGACGCCGCAGAGCTTGTGGCCCTAAGTCGTCAGCAAGGATTTATCCAGACCCTATGCCTTGGGAAAAAAGTCGATGACATCAGCCTTAGGGTCGAAAAAGATCAACTTTGGGTCAAAGGCCAGCACGTATGCCCAGGATATTTTGCCAATCCAGACGCCGATCGAGAAAATAAGCGGCGCGACGAGGCCGGGTCTATCTGGCATAATATGGGTGATCGCATTCTAGAGCGGGACGGATTTTTATGGTTTCGAGGGCGCTCCACGCAAGCTGAAGAAGACTTCTTGCTGGAACAAGAGCTCTATTGCAAACTGGGTACTAGCGACGGTTTTTTGGCAAGAAGACCCCATGAGGTTCATGGTCAAGAATCCGGCCAAGATACGGGCCGCACACAGGATCGAGTTTTCTATCATGTGCAGCCCGGTCCGCCGCGAAAAAACTACCCAGATTTGGTATTCGTGCGAGTCAAGCGGATCTACCGCGATGCCCGTCATCAATCTCGCATAGAGCGTCAGCGCACCCAAGAAAGGTCCACCCGCATGAATCGATGGTTACGATATCTAACAGAGAGATTTCCCCTTTCCAGCTACGCCCTACTCAGCGCGGGTTTTGCGCTAGCACCCTTGGGATATCTCTCTCAAACCGCCTTTGCCTGGCCTTCACTCCTCGTCAGTTTCTTGGGTTCCTTCTTCTTCTTTGTTATCTTGCGGGGGATGGACGAAATCAAGGATGTGGACAAAGATAGAGTCGCTAATCCCACCCGCCCCCTGCCTCGCGGGCTTATCAGCCTTCGGGAAGCCAGAATCTTCATGCTGTCCTGCTATGGAGTGGGGACGATTGTCATTGGCCTCTTGTCGCCAAACATCGTGAGCAAAATGTGGTATGCCTTCACCATGTTTTACTTGGGACTCATGTATTTCGAGTTTTTTGTTGGAAAACACCTAGAGAAGCGCCCGCTGCTCTACGCTCTGACCCATCAAGTTATAACCTTACCACTGGTCTTGTTTACTGCCGCGGTCTGGTCGGCCCAAGTCTTTTCCTGGGCCTCTTTTTTCTACGCCGCTGCCGTCTTTGGAGCCTTTTTTTCCTACGAGATCGCCCGTAAACTAGACCCCGAGGCCCACCGAGCACTCAAAACGTATCGCCATGTCTATGGCCTGAGAAATTGCCTCTTAGTCACCGCATTATTGCTGATACTTTCCTCGTGGTCGGCATGGCAAATATCGATTGGTCCTGTCAGCGCCCTCAGTGGTGCGATCTTCTTTCTGTCTTATATGCTGCTGTATTTTGGCCGCCTAAAGCACAAGATGGTGGAGATTTTTGCCACTCTCAATCTCTTGTTCCATCTCTTCGCGCCACTATCCCAACTCATCCACTCAGCCATGCCAAAATAGGGGTTGTCTAATGTCTCCACTCAATCGTTCGCGATATTTTTACAGCCTGACGGATGATCCACAAATCGTCTTCCGTGAAGGCGGAGGGAAAGCTGGGAATCTTGCGCGCCTGACTTCCTGGAATCTTCAGGTGCCGTCAGCGATCGTCGTCGGCAAAAGTGGTCTTAGAGCCTTTCTGCAGCAAGCGGGCCTGGCAAATCAACTCCAAGAACTCCTGGAACAGCTGCAGAGTCTCTCCTTAGAGGCCGCTCCTTTTGCAGAGAAAGTATCCCAGCTGTTTTTGTCTTATCCCATCCCTGAAGACCTAAAGGCGGAACTCGAACAGGCTCTGCAACAGGCGGCTCTCCTTGACCAGTTCGTGGCTGTACGCTCCTCTGGATTGGAAGAAGACTCGGCAGAACATTCCTTTGCCGGACAGTTTTCTTCCTACCTATTTCAACGAGGCATGGATCAGATATTCATTTCCCTGCGTCGATGCTGGGCTTCCGCCTATTCGGAGCGGATTGTCTCCTATCGCCGAGAGCGAAAACTCTCCATGACAAACATCGAAATGGGAGTGGTCATTCAACGCATGGTCGATGCCACCGCTTCTGGGGTTTCTTTTAGCCGGCACCCGATTGATTTCTCTGCATTTAACAGCGTCTTGTTAAGTAGCGTGTGGGGTCTTGGGGAAGGTTTGGTTGATGGTTCACTCGACGCGGATCATTACATAGTGGCTCGTGATACCTGGAAAACAGAGTCCACCATCGTCCGTAAGGAACAAGCCATACGCCAAAGCCCAGCCGGGGGAACCGTCACGGTTCCTTTGGAGCCTGAGCTCCAAATGCAGGCATCGCTTTCCGAGCTACAAGTGCGTCTGCTTGCCGAAATGGCGGCAAAGGTCGAAGACCTTGCCGGCAAACCCCAAGATTTGGAATGGGCTATTGCGGGGGGCAGCATATTTGTCCTCCAGGCAAGACCTATCACGAACCTTCCACACCCCTCGATGCTAGACGATGAGATTCGCGGTAAGAAAACCATTTTGTGGGATAATAGCAATATCATTGAGAGCTACTCCGGTGTGACGACGCCATTGACCTTTTCGTTTGCCAGCCGCGCCTATCAGCTGGTCTATCTGCAGTTTTGCGAAGTCATCGGTGTTCCAGCATCGTTGATTGCTGCCAATCAAGCCATGTTTCGCAATATGCTGGGGCTCATTCGCGGGCGAATCTACTACAATTTGATCAACTGGTACCGGCTGGTTCTGATGCTACCGGGATCAAGCAACAATAAGAGTTTTATGGAAACCATGATGGGGGTCAGGCAGCAGCTGAAACCTGAGCATCAAGAACTCTTCAAGTTTATTGCGGAAGCACCAAAATATTCCCTTGGCGATCGCATAACCCTCCTTTTTAAGTCTGCCGTTCGCTTTCTGCAAATGGACTCAATCGTAGCCAACTTCAATCGCGATTTTCGCCAGATTTATGACACCGCCAGGCGCCAGCCCTATGCGCAGTGGAGCCTCGATCAATTAGCTGTGGAGTACCATGCCCTGGATGATCAGGTCCTGTCGCGGTGGAAAGCACCTATCATCAATGACTATCTCTGCATGATTTTCTTCGGCCTCTTAAAAAAGACGGTAGAGTCGTGGCTGGGAGTCAAAGATGAACAAAGCACTTTGCAGAACGACCTGCTTTGTGGCGAAGGCGGACTGGAAAGCACGGAACCGACCAAAAGGTTGATGGCTATTGCCAAACACATTGCGGAGAAGACACCCCCAGAGTTACGCCAATGGATGAGCAAAACAGACCCCCAAGAAGTCTGGCAGACCATGAAAGGCGGTCAGCACGCGCCCCTAAAAGCCCAGTTTGACGAATTTTTGGATGCCTATGGTTTTCGCTGCGTGGATGAGCTCAAATTAGAGAGCCAAGATTTGCACGATAACCCCTCTTTCGTCGTCAGTATGGTGGCCGGTTACCTAAGAACCGGATCCTATAAAACCGAAGACCTGGAAGAAAGGGAAAGGCAGATTCGCAGCAAGGCCGAGGGATTGGCTAGAGAGCGCCTCACCTGGTGGCAAGCGCCTTTGTTCTTTTGGATCTTGCGTCAAACACGAAAGGCCGTCAAGAATCGAGAGAACCTGCGCTTTGCTCGGACGAAAATCTTTGGCGTCTGCAGGAATCTCTTTCGCGCAATCGGCTCACGCCTGGCCGAACTTGGTGTCATCCAACAGCGAGAAGATATTTTCTATCTCACCGTCGAAGAAATTTTTGCATTTTTGGAGGGTCGGGGGACGGATCAAGACTTAAGCAAATTGTGTCTCTCTCGTCGCGCTTGTTTTGCCCACTTTGATGCCACCCCCTCCCCGCCGGATCGTTTTATGACGACCGGTGCCGCAGGCTTATCCTTTGCCTATCCCGCCCTAATGGATTTTGGAAATCTTATCCGAGCTGAGATCAATTCTGACGACCCCAATAGCTTACATGGAACGCCCTGCTGTCCAGGCATCGTCGAAGGTTTTGTGCGCGTCGTAAAATCCATGGCTGATGCTCACGGCCTCGACGGGGAAATCTTAGTCACCAGCCGCACGGATCCTGGCTGGGTGCCGCTCTACCCTTCATGCAGTGGCCTATTGATCGAACGTGGCAGTCTCCTGTCTCATTCCGCTGTTGTTGCCAGGGAACTAGGCTTACCAACCATTGTCGGGATTTCCGGGGGATTGATGGACAAGTTAAAAACCGGAGATCGCGTCCGTATGGATGCCAGCCAAGGCATCGTGAAAATCTTACGGGAGCCATCCACTTAGTTCTATAACCCACGGGATCCATGACGACGATGCAAATACGCGAAATAGACCCTAAGAATCAAGTTGATCTTGCCGCCTTTCTGGACGTGCACCATACTGCCCAACAAACTTTTAGGGAGCTAACGGCGCAACAGGAGTTTGCCACGCCGATGCTGCTCAAAAGCCTCCATGCCTCCGGGGGGAAGTTTTGGCAGGTTTCCGCCCAGGATGGTTCGAGGGCGCGCGTTGGTGCTTTTCCCCTCGAAGCAGATCCCAAGCTTGGCGGAGTTGGATTTTTTGCCTGGCATGGTGGCAGTGAATGCGCAAAGAAGGCTCTCGATCTTGCAGAAAATCATCTACGAAGTCTTGGCAAGCATAAAGCCTTGGGGCCCATCCATGGAAACACTTGGTTTGCCTATCGCTATCGCACGGATTCCGCAGCCCAAAGCCGCTCATGGGAACCGCAGAATCCACGCGCCTATCCCGCGCTATGGATGGAGCACGGCTATGTCACCGATAGAACCTACCACAGCTTTTGCACAAGCGGACTTTCGTCACTGCTCGGGCAAACTGCATCCGCCTACCAGAAAGCAAGCAGCAGGGGTTACCAGATAAGGCGGTTCACCAGCGGTGATTTAGAGACAGGAGTTCTCGCGGCTTTGCATCGCATCACTCATGCAAGTTTCACCGACAATTATCTTTTCACTCCATTGGGGTTCGATGACTTTCGTCAGTTGTACACCCCGGCGTTAAAGCACTACCAACCCCTTTACGGCTATCTGGCCCAAGCGCCCTATGGGGAAAACAAAGAGGATAAACTGGAGGAGGCACAACAACCACGAGATATCGCCTATCTCTTTAGCTTTTTGGATGATGAGGCGCTAGTCTTCAAGTCTGCAGCCGTGGATCCCGGGCACCAAAGTCATGGTCTGCTCAACGCTATGTTGCATCGATCTATAGCAGACTTTATCGCGGAAAATCCCACCTATCATCGATATGTTACGGCCAACGTCATCGCCGGCAATCACAGCGAGTCTCCGGCAAAAAAAAATACCTTGGAATGGCAACACACCTACGAACTGTTTATGAAAAACCTAGATCCCTAGTCAGGAATGAAAAGTGCAGCACTTAATGACGGATATTATGAAGCAACTGATATCGCTGATATTGTTAATCGCAAATCCCCTGATCGCGGAGGATAACGCATCCTCAGCGGTCGACACTTCTTTAGCTTCCGTTTGCCTTACTTAAAGCTGCTAGCGATGACGAAACGCAGAGGGATGTCCTGGCTAGTCACTGGCTGGTCAAAAAAATGCCTGAGTGGATGAGAGAACAAGTCACATTCACCCCCAAAGAATGGGCGGACGCCTTCGCAAAATGATTTCGGATTTCAAGTCGATTTTTACCCATGAATTGTCGCGCGCTAATTTACAAAAGCAGATGAAAGAGACCTGGCCTCAGGACTACAAAAACAGCCAGGATCCGTTGGAGTGATTTTTCCATAAAGGCATCGGCCATTATTTTTCCCTAAAAAACGCGTCTCTCTCCAACTATTCGCTATGACGATTTCTCTCAAAAACATCGGGAGATATTCCAGATGCTAGGCCAAAGATATAGCCAGTATCGTGCGATGAAGCATCCAGACATGCAGCGCAAGGCCCTGTGGAGCTCGCCCGCAGGTGTTTCATTTTGGCAAAAATGGGGTGCTGTTCCAAGCGCATTGATGACCTATCATTTAAAAGGATGCACTCAAACGCCACGCGGAAAAGCATCCGCGTGGCATGAACTTGCAAAAATAAAGCATTCATTAGTAAAACTAACTAAGTCTATACCTGGCGTTATCTTCTCGACGTCGCATCTTTCACGCGAACTCATACGATCAAGGCAGGCAAGATACTGTCGTTTCACGCCAAAGTTTTGGTCTGCATCAAAAGGGGCAAAGTAGGCAAAGAGATGAAATTTGGTCGAGTGTTTCAACTTGTTCGCATCAAAAGAAATTTTCTTTTCGTGCGCGAGTCAACATCCGCGAAAATGAACGACAAACAAAGTTTTATTCCTCTCCCGGGAGAACATGCCCGGCTTTTTGGCGAAACGAAGTGAGAAACTGTGGCAACCAACGAGGTCTATTGGAGTGCAAGAAATCCCTTGGAGCTTCAGAGGCTTGGCAAAGACACGGAAGGTCTGCAGAATCCGTCGACTGTCAAGGAGGCAATGACAGAGTTAAGGAACAATTCGCGGGAGATCCTTCGCTCCGCTCAGGACACGATTTTGCCAAAAAAGGCGGAGCTTTTTTGGCAAAATCTAACTATATCTGTCACATTTTTCCCACTATATTTTCAATCAAACCGACAATCGTAAGACTATGAGTAAACATCCAAGCCGAACATTCAGACAAGATCAAAGCGGTCAAGATTCATCACCTTGCTCCATGCTGCAACAAATTCATTGACGAACTTCTTCTGCGAATCACTGCTCGCATAGACCTCAGCAAGTGCGCGCAGCTGCGAATTTGATCCAAATACCAAATCAACAACAGTGGCCGTCCACTTTAGATCGCCGGTCTTGCGATCACACCCGTCATAGACACCTGCGACGGTCGCCGATGGCTGCCACTGTGTATTCATGTCCAATAAATTCACAAAAAAATCATTGGTCAAAATATCAGTCTGTCTGGTAAAGACACCATGCTTTGATTGGCCGAAATTCGCGTTCATGGCGCGCATACCTCCAATCAATACGGTCATTTCAGGAGCTGTCAGCCTCAACAATTGTGCTTTGTCGATCAGCAATTCTGCACTAGCGCTCTCAAAACCTTTTTTTGAAAAGTTACGAAATCCATCCGCAATTGGCTCCAATACGGCAAACGAATCGACATCTGTCTGAGCTGCAGAAGCGTCCATGCGTCCAGGAGTAAACGGAACCTTGACATTATGTCCGGCTTTCTTGGCGGCAACTTCTATTGCAGCACATCCAGCCAATACGATCACGTCTGCGAACGAAACTTTTTTGCCGCCCGTCAACGTTGCGTTGAACTCCCTATGTATCCCGTCCAGCTTGGCAAGAGTGGCGTTCAACTCTGCAGGCTGATTGACTTCCCAATCTCTTTGCGGAGCCAAGCGGATACGGGAACCGTTGGCACCGCCACGCTTGTCGCTGCCTCTGAACGAAGAGGCAGACGCCCAAGCTGTTTTCACCAATTGTGAGAGCGATAAACCAGATGCTAGAATTTGAGCCTTTAAAGCAACCATATCTTGCTCGTCAATCAACTGATGATCAACTGCCGGAACAGGATCCTGCCACAGGAGTGTCTGTTTGGGCACAAGTGTACCAAGATATCGCGACACTGGCCCCATATCCCTATGGGTGAGCTTGAACCACGCCCTTGCGAAGGCGTCTGCAAACTCCTGGGGATTGGCAAAAAAGCGCCGGGATATTTTTTCGTAAGCTGGATCCGCACGCATGGCCATATCTGCTGTGGTCATCATGGGAGCGTGGCGCTTTGAGGAATCATGAGCATCCGGCACTGTCGTTACGGCGGCTGGATCCTTGGGCTTCCACTGATGGGCGCCGGCAGGGCTCTTGGTCAACTCCCACTCGTAACCGAAGAGGTTTTCAAAGTAGTTGCTATCCCACTTGATGGGATTAGTTGTCCAAGCTCCTTCGACGCCGCTGGTAATTGTGTGAACGCCTTTGCCGCTGCCAAAGCTGTTTTTCCAACCCAAACCCTGCATTTCTATGCTTGCACCTTCCGGCTCAGCACCAACATACTTTCCAGGCTCGCCAGCTCCGTGGGCCTTGCCAAAGGTATGGCCGCCGGCGACAAGGGCAACGGTCTCCTCATCATTCATAGCCATACGCGCGAATGTCTCTCGAATATCACGCGCAGATGCAATTGGGTCCGGCTTGCCATTGGGCCCCTCCGGGTTGACATAAATCAAACCCATTTGCACAGCGCCAAGTGGGTTTTCCAGGTGACGATCGCCGCTGTATCGTTCTTCTCCGAGCCAGGTGGCCTCACGTCCCCAATAAATATCTTCTTCGGGTTCCCAAATGTCTTCGCGCCCACCGGCAAAGCCGAGGGTCTTTAAACCCATCGACTCAATGGCTACATTGCCAGCTAGAATCATCAAGTCAGCCCAGGAAATCTTGGAGCCATATTTCTGTTTGATCGGCCACAGCAATCGGCGCGCCTTGTCCAAATTGCCATTGTCTGGCCAGCTATTGAGAGGCGCAAATCTCTGTGCGCCGGCCCCGCCGCCACCGCGCCCATCGGAGATTCGATAGGTCCCAGCGCTATGCCAGGCCATACGAATGAAAAAAGGACCATAATGACCATAATCTGCCGGCCACCAATCCTGCGAATCCGTCATCAACGCATGAAGATCCACAACCACGGCATTGAGATCAAGACTCTTGAACTCTTTGCCGTAGTTGAAATCACTCCCCATCGGGTTTGACTTTGGAGAGTGCTGGCTCAGCATCTTTAAATTTAGCTGATGTGGCCACCAATCGGAGTTGGTCTTGGCTCCAGCAACAGTCTGAGGCCGAAGCTCACCTGAAAAGGGGCACTTTGAATTTGACGACACGATCTCCTCCCTCTTGAGAACACGAATTTTAATTCTAGAGGATACACCAATTAAAGATGACCGATCAATCACCATCGCTGAAAACCATGAACTTGGTATTGATAGTGCACAATGCACCCAATTTAGCCAGAATTGTCGATGCAAAAGCTGAGTTTAATTCCGGTTTGTCAAAGAGTGCGCCTAATCGCGCGAACGCGGACCTATCAGTTTTCCCAGCAAGAATCCGAAGCCCAAAGAGCCTAAACTATAACTGTAGGGATTAGCGTGTATATGCTATGCTAAGTCACTTAAGTCTTAAAAATATATATTTAATATCGTTTACATAGTAACCTATTATGTATCAATCAGCGTGCGCAACTTATGAGACATTCTGATGATCAAGCCTCGCCACCTCCCCAAGAGCAATTGACAAGACGCTGTTCGAAAAAAGCGATGACAGTTCGAGAACGAACGCTTGTGGCTGCAAACACTATTTTGATGTATTTGCAAGAAACAAAGGATAAAAAGAGGAATCATGAATAAACTCAATCAAACATTATTATTTCTTATTATGATTACAACCTCTTTCATCAACACGACTTTAGCTTTGTCTGACTCTCTAGACTCGACACCCCCGACTCCTGCTGTTGCTAGAAAATCCAATATTGCAATCCTCGAAAAACAGGCAGCTGAACATATCATAAATTATAAGCCAATCTATTTCGCCTACGGAAATCCTTTGACCAAGGCACAGTTCAGCTTTCGCAGTGAATTAAGCGATGTCTTCCCTTTAAACTTTGGTTATACCCAGATGGTATTCTGGGAAATCAGAAAAAAATCCAGCCCATTTCGCGATTCCACCTACAATCCGGAGTTGTTTTATCGTCTGCACCCCCCTGGCGAGAAATGGAATGCGCTGGACTTTGGCATCGTTGAGCATCATTCCAATGGAAAAGAGGGGGATCAGTCAAGATCCTACGATCAAAGCTACTTGCGCGCCGTATATGCAACAGAGGGAAGTGGATGGACTTCGGCATTAGCCCTCAAACTAAAAGTCATCTATAATAGCGACAAGGCGAACCGAAACATCACGGAATATGTCGGACCATTGGATTTTGATATGCGATTTGTGCACTTGTTGGATGCATTGCTCGACCAGGCTGAGCTAATATTATCTGTGCGCCCGGGAGGGCACTTCAGCACTGATTTCGCCAAAGGCGGCTACCAACTAGCGGTCAATTACAACATCAAGTCGCTCAAGGCCAATCCTTCATTGTACTTACAGTTCTATTACGGTTATGGAGAAACCCTGCTTAATTACGATGAAAAGGTTAAGGCTGTACGGGTCGGTTTCATGTTCTAAATTGGTGCAACCATCGAGTACGTTTTTGGGCAATGAACATGTGGATTATAATCAAGTGCCTTATAGCCCTATCGGCTGTTTTTGCACGTAAGTTTTTAAAGCTTGGACCCACGCTGATCAGTGAGGGTGGGCGGAGTTACTTCCAAACTTCCTATCCGAGAGTAAAAAGGTCCAAGGGGATCCAAGTCGGCATCCCCTTCGCCTATAGTTCACCATTTTATATTAAGTACGAGGGTCTGTTTGAGCGAGTCTGCAAAAGGCTCGGATTCTGCCAGGAGCTGCAAACCGGCGATCAAACCTTTGATCGAGGCATTTACGTGGGTAGCGACAACCCTAGCTTGGCTCCGGCTTTGGCAGCAAATAGGCAGATGCGGAAGGCTATCCGTTTGGCGATCGGCAAAGGGGCTCAGTTCTTCTGTGATGGAAATATCCTGTGGTTGCGGCTGCCCAGCTCTGCCGATCCAGAGCCATGGATCCCCCTTTTATATGATTTTGCCGATTTGCTACCCAAATCTAAACGCGCCTTCATGGACCCATTTACCTTAAAAATTAGCCTTATCGAAGGAGGAATTTTTGCTTGTTTTGCTTATGGAATATTAAGTGGTTTAGACTCCAATTTTCAGATGAATGTCGGGCTATTGAATCCGCTACCGCTTTTGCTACATACCATCCTAGCTACCATAGCAGTGCTTCTTATATTTCTATGGCTATTGCGGATTATTCTTGGGCTATCCAGCCGCACACCAGGCATCATGCTAAGTTTGGGGCTGACAGCGTGTCTAGGCTTTAGTCTCAGTATTTATTCAATTTTACGGGATGTGAATCAGAATTATGATTCTTCGCATGCAACGATAGTTCAAGCTGAAGTTACGGGGAAAATTGTCGAGGGAAGCTATAGATATCATCGGTACTATCTGCAATTAAATCCGCTATCTGCCTCCAAAACGATATCATTTCCAACCTCACTAGGAGTTAGTAAGAGATTCTTCGAAGAGACGAATGAGGGGACCCTGCTAGAATTTGAAGTTTTCGCCGGTCGTTTAGATTCTGCTTGGTATCGCCGCACGAAGTTATGAAGCGAATGCGTGATCAACATTTCGTGGGGGCAGCC
>JBIKVD010000247.1:0-6690 GCA_044357055.1 Oligoflexales bacterium
TCGGCTGCTTTCGTTTATTTGCCCCATTTAGCGTAGCAAAGTCCGATATTGTAGAAAAGCATGGGTCCTTTTTCTTGTTGGGGCAGCACGTATTGAGCTTTGGTGTAATGATCGAGAGCGGGAGCATACGCTTTCTTCTGTACCATTTCGATGCCCATGCGATTGAGTCTGGTGGCGAGTTGTTCGGCGAGGTGAGATTTAGATATGAGCTGTCTAGATTCCTCTAACTGGCCCCGAAGAAACATTAGTTCGGCCATACCATTCAGCGCCCCACTGCAGAATTGGTCCCGCTCTAAGGCTAGTTTGTAATAGTGTTCGGCCCTATCGCTTTCGCCAAGATCCCTTTTAATGTTTCCCATTTTTACCATGCGCATGATATTGGCGCGATTGTGTTCATGTATACGCTGTAGCAGGCCATAGGCTGCATGATGGTCTTTGCGTGAAATATGGAAATTCACTAGATTATTGAGGGCGCGAAAAAAATTGGGGTTTGCACTCAGCGCGAACTCCCAAAATTCTAAGGCTTTTGAGGCTTCGCCGCGCATGGCAGCCAGGCTAGCCATGGCATCCAAGTATTTTGCCGTTCGCTTCTCGTTGGGAAATTTGGACATAAACTGGCGGATATCTTGCTCCAAGGCTTCGATAGAATCGGACTTGCCATGCAATCCCCCGCGATCGATGGTGGCCTGCGTCGTCTGCCAAAACTTCTCGATACTATTACGAGCAGCAGGCGTCGAGACATGGCGCAAGAGTTCTTGAGACGCCTGTTCTCGGTCAGCGGGGCGGTTGCGCATCTTCACCACCCGCAAAATGCCCAATTCATTGATGTATACGATGTCTTCGCGGGTTGGATTGAAGGTGACCACGATGATTCGTTCTGAGACATCAAACAAAGGATCAACATCCAAGATTTCTTCAACGATGGCACCGCCAGATCTATGTGTGTTTTCCCACAAGATGATGACTCGCGCCGTTTTTTCGAAACGCTGCCAACTGGGGCGGATCGGAGCATTGGATGGGAGACGAACAAAATCATATTTTGCCTGGGAAAGCGTGTCAGAAATAGTTGTCCAAATCCAACTGCGATCATCACTGATAACCAAAAGTTCAGAGAATGGCTTAGAAACCGGGGTTGCGTTTGCCGTCGTCATGTTGTGCCTTTTTTCAAGGGAGCCCACCTCTATGGTATCTAAAATCAGGATGGCTTGCATCGCGACCGCCTATCTTTGTCCCTGCTCAGCTTGCGATGAATGACAGTTTGGAGCAGACTTCCCCTAACTGGCGGAGGCGCAAAGCGTTAGAATTTCATGTTTCTTGATGAATTTTCTGCATTTGCTACAATGACAGTAAATTTTATGGCTTTGTAAGGACACACTCTATGGTTGGGATCCTCCTATTCTTCGTCTCTTGGCTGGCAGTGAGCGGATGTGTCGTGAAGCGCGAGACGTCCGGGACCATCCAGGCGGAAGCTCCTTTAGGAGTTCTCGAAGGAAGCGCAAGCAGCATGCCAAACAACCCTTTTGGGGCCCACCTATTGGCAAGCTCCCCGGAAACGATCGATCGACAATTGCTTTGGGCCAAACATCTGGTAGGCCCCCGTGGGTATGTAAAAAATCTCCTCAACGGAATTGATGCGAGTCTGCTGCATCCACGGGGGGAGTGGATTCATTTCGTCAAGCAAGCCTATGCTCATGACTTGATCCCTGTTTGTCGTTTGGCTGGGCACCATACAGGTGTCTTTTGGGAAAAACCTCTGGCGGATGCCCCCTTAGACTATTCCTCAATGGCAACGGCCATTGCCCGCCTCGTGGATGGGCTTCCGACTCACCCAAACTACCCCCTTTACATAGAGATTTGGAATGAACCCCATCTTCCCGTGGAGTGGTCTATGGCCCCCTCTGTCGAGGAGTATGCCCATTTTCTTTCGCAAGTAAGCGAGAAAATTCGCAGCTTGGGCAAGCCCAATGTCTATCTGTTAAATGCCGGTCTTTCTCCACTGGCTCAGATGGGGGAAATACTGCCTAGCTCCCTTAAGGCTTTCGACCTATTGAGCTCTCATCCCTATCCTCACAATCATCCACCCAGTATGAATCACCATCACGGGACGAGTTTCGATGTTGGGGAATTTGTGATTGATGCCTATGAACAAGAACTAGCTATCTTAAGCAAGTTTGGCAGAGACGGCATTCCGGTGATGATTACAGAAACAGGTTACAACTTAGGGAATAGACTCTTTCGTGACTATCCCATGATTGACGAGCAAAATCGCGCCCGATACATGGTGGAGGCCTATCGCGACTACTGGCTTAAGTGGCCAGAAATAAGAGCGGTGATTCCCTTTCTTCTGAGCTCGGCAGGCGAATGGACAAGTTTCGCCTGGGTTCCTCCAGATAGCGGCAGTGATAAGGATGGACGTCCTCTAAGCCCGACCTTGCAATACCAATACGTTGCTGCCTTAGCTAAACCGACGGAGGACTTAGCCTCTGTTTCAGGAAGAATCCTCTCAAGCGATGGAGAAGCGCCCATATCCGGTGCCCGTGTCTCTCTAAAAGGTGGCTTAAAGGACTTTGTCACGGGGGCTGACGGGTTTTATATTCTTGGCAAGCTTCCCTATGGCCAACATGTTCTGGAAGTCACCCATGAAGACTTTACATCCTCAACCGAAACTTTGATAACTGAGGCTTCGCAACAGAATGCTCATTTGGAAATAGAACTGGTGCCAAGGGCCTTAATCCCGTTTTCAGGAAGCATCAAAGGAACAGATCTCAAGCCGCTATCCGGAGTGAGCGTTTTCATGGAGCCCGGATCTTGGCAATTTCACACGAATGAGCAGGGATATTTTTCAGGGATTCTTTCCCCTGGTGTTTACGAGGTGAAAGTTTCTAAACACGGATTCAGTACTTTAAACTCGATTCTCATCTTAGGAAATAGTGCGGCAAAGCCTCAAATTCTTTCTTTGATTCTTTCCCGCATACCCATACCAGAAGCAAACAATCTTTTACTAAATTCGAACTTCGAGGAGACTTTTATCGCTGGGCTAGGAGCGGGGTGGCAAAGCCGCGACGGCGGGGTCCATGCTGAGTCATATTTCCAACTTTCGGAGAGTTTTATCTCGGGTCAATTTAGTCAAGGCATTGATTTACAACAGGGAGTGTCCCTAATCGAGCAATGGACTCCGTATACCATCATAGAAACTGGCGCTTCGTACCGCTTAAGTGCCTGGGCTCGCTTGATACCTAAAACGATGTCAAGCGCGACCGACTTAACGAGAGAAAGCGATTTTCGTATTTTGGCCGTTTTCATGACGAATGAAAGCCAGGCGCTCGGTGTGATAACAACAAAAGCTGTGGAATATCGCAACGATGGATGGATTCGTTTCGCTGGAGAGGGTGTGGCCCCCTCCAATAGCCAACGGGCGATGATCGAGGTAGGATCTGTGGCAGGAAGCGGGCTTTTGCAAATTGACGATGTGTTTTTTGGCAAGTCTCTAGACTGATCGCCTTTGGCGTTGGAAATACTTTTGTGAGTGGAGATGGCAAATTTGCCTGAGACGAACCTTTCCATAGAAATCATTGGAGCTGGACCTTTGGGTCGAGCCCTGGCTCTTCGTTGGCAGTCCCTTTTGAGGGCGCAGGTAGGGCTATGGGGTCGATCCGGACCGATCTTCGTACCCTATGAGATGTTGGGAGCCGATGGCGAAATTTCTATTTATGCACCCAGGTTAAAACCACCCAGGCTAGAGGCGACAGAGGGGCAGGAGCCCAGGCTGCTTTTCCTTGCCGTGAAATCCTATGATGTCCGAACGGCTCTTGAAACCTGGGCGCCTCATTTGCGGCCCAAACAAGATGTTCTCGTGATACTGAGCAATGGATATTATCTTGATCAAATTAGGGATGTGATTGGGACCCACGGCGATCAAGTGCGACTAGGCTCATCCTTCGTGGGCTGCAAGCTTCTCAAGGAAGGCAGGTATCTAAGCCAGAATTGGCGAGACGGTTCTGTTGTCTGGGGGCCGTCCACACCGGCTAGCTTACCCGGCGGTTGGGCGTTAGAAGAGACGCTTTTTTTTGCTGATGTAAATTCGAAGTGGCAAGAAAATATTATCGTCACGATGGCGAAAAAATGGGTCATGAATACGACCTTAAATTCGGTTTGCGCTGTCTATCAATTGTCAACGAACGGACAAGCGCTCGAGAAAAAGGCCGTACACTTGCGTGAGGTTTTTTCGGAGGCATGGTTGCACGCTCAACAAATCTGGTTGCCTGAGTCCCAGAATCCTGACGGCTTTGTTGAAGAAGAAGAGTTGTGGAAAGTATTTCTCAGGGTCATCGCGCAAACCCGGGACAACGCCAATTCTATGTATGTTGACTTCCAGCAAGGCCGAAAAACAGAATGGGCCTATCTTGCTGGCAAATGTCTGGCCGCGCCGGGCAGCGTGATGGCGGTATTGCAAGAAAAGGCAGCCGTCATGGGGATACAGTAGGTGGATACAATTGGGGGATACAATTTGGATGATACAATTTGGATGATACTGCAGCCCCCAAGGCAACAATAGAACTAGAAGCTTTAAGCGAGAAGATCAGGAGGAATTAGATTTGTCTCCTGGTCAACAGACAAGGAGCGTCCGAGCAAGGATTCTGCCACTTCTAAATACTTCTCAGTGAGATTCACGTACAAGATTGCAGGAACTTTTGGCACCTCGCCGTGACCAGAAAAGCCTTTGGACTGTAAGTAGGTCCTAATGAGTTCCTTGTCAAACATCCTGGGTGGAGCACCTGCCTCAGTTAGCTGCCAAAGTCGCGAAGAGTCTGGTGTGTGTACCTCGTCTATCAAAAAAATTTGTCCGGAAGAGTCGGTCCCGAATTCATATTTTGTATCAGCCAAGACCCAACCCTTGCTTAAAAAAAGCTCTTGTCCAAGGGCGAACAGTTTTAGAGCCAGGTTGCTTATTTGTTTCCACTGAGCGGCACTGACGACGCCTTTGGCGATCAACTGATCAGGGCTCGTTTCCTCATCGTGTTCATAGACCTCGGCTTTCGTTGTGGGAGTTAAAATGGGTTGAGGAAAAGCATCGTACGGTTGCATGTGATCAGGCAGCTGGATTCCATAGATACGACGAGTTCCTTCTTGATATGCACGAAGCAAGCTACCGGCCAGGTAGCCACGGACCACGACTTCGATTTTTATAGTCTTCAGCTTTTTAATGTGAAGGACCCGAGGATGAGGGCTACCAAGATAATGATTCGGTACTTGCTGCGCCAAGAACTTAAACCAAAATTGTGAGATAGCAGCGAGGATCATCCCTTTGTATGGAACCAATCCGACAGCGCGATCAAAAGCACTTAAGCGATCCGAATGCACCATCAACGCCGTGTCTTGCTTGAGAACCATGTCGCGAACCTTGCCATTATAGATGGCCGTCCCGGAAGGGAGCCCATGGTAAGCGTGTCTGAAGTAGCTCGCCTCGGTCGCTTCGGACGGTAGCTGTTCCTTGGTTTGCTGGAGAAAAGCTCTTAAAGATTGTCTAGTCATGAGTAGGCGCTTCCTTGATCAGGGGAGTTCCATGGGTTCCCACACTCTGATTTCGGTCATAGTCTTTATCACCATCCTTTGCCACGAGAAAAGCAGGAGGGATGATTGCGTCAAAATGGCGCCCGAGCTAGCCCAAATAAAACAGGGAGCGAAGCGTCATGGTAAGCAACCAGAGAATCACGAAATAGGAGTCTTTCTGCTTCGGCTCAAGATAAGGTAGCCAGCGATTGATTGACTTTTTAAATTGCCAGGAACTTGATATAAGAGCATTGCTTCCATAAACAAAGGAGTTTTTAAAATGAGTATGGATTCCAAGCAGGATGTTGTTCGCGTCGGGGCGTGGATGACTTTGACTCCAAAAACGATTGAACCGCATCAGACTGTCGGGCAAGCCTTAGAAGTGATGCAACAAGGGCGCTTCAGACATCTACCGGTTTGCGTTGGTGGTAGAGTCGTTGGAGTCCTGTCGCAGAGGGATTTGGACTATACCATGGCACTCCATTCCAAGACCCCAAGCCCCAATGGCGGCTCACTTACGAAATTGCTTGAGGTTATGAGCCCAGAGCCACAGATGGTTAAAGAGGACCAGTCTTTAAAAGAAGTGGTGACGATGATGCAGATGGAGCGAATCGGCTCCGTCGTGATCACGGATGCCAAAGGGCACTTGGTGGGTATTTTCACAGAAACAGATGCTTTGCGTGCGCTGTCAAAGCTTCTGTGAAAAACAGTCTTACATTCTCTAAAAGAACAGGCTAAGCTTCTCTAGCCTTCCGTTTAGAAGGCCATCTTTTTGAGACCCTCGAGTTTTTTCTGTGTTTCCAGGGGGATCATGGTACCCGCTGATCCACTATTCTCAAACACAATCAAGTCTTCCAGATTCTTATAGGCGGCTTTTGCCACTTCGGAGTGGGGAAGCATTTGAATGGCGGATTCGTAGTAGCTGTGACTCTCAGCATACCAAATCGTATCAGCATAACGCTCGGCGACCTGACCTAGCAGGCGATAGGCCTGGGCTCGCGAGGCTTTGTCGCTGTTGGATTCCATGGAGAGTTCTTGCAAGCGCTTACTCGCCGTGAGAATTTGGATCAGCCCATTTTGAGTAAAATCTTCTTCATTTAGCTGCCAACCCTGGGCGAGAAGGGACTCGCAGTCCTTCAT
>JBIKVD010000248.1:0-6655 GCA_044357055.1 Oligoflexales bacterium
CATGACTTCGTCACAAGCCTGACAAATCAGTTTTGATTTTTCATCACTCAGCATCTTGAGCTCTTGATTTGTTTGAGCTGCAGCCTTCTTGACTAAGCCAAAAGCTTGGATCATGGAACGGGGAAATCGTTGCCCACCAATTTTAAAGTTTTCCAAGGACCTCTGGGTTTGCGCGCCCCAGTAACGGTCATAAGGAACCTTCACTTCGCCTAAGCTGTCAGTTTCTATCCGAAAATCCATTTTTTCTGGCTCCTTTCATCAATCTGTTGGTCAAGACGCACAAATGGAAGCTTCCCTTGTCCGAATCGTCATTTGGAATTTTGGCGTTCCATCAGGAAAACAAGACTTTCAATCATGCACCGGATAGATGCTGCTGTGCAATATTTTAAACAACGCATGGTGTAAGTTTTTTCGTGTGAATTCCGATGGATAGAAGACCAAAAGGAGTGACATGGATCGTGCAGAAAAAAGATGTATAGCAACTGCAAAAATGGCTTGTCGTCATGCCATCCATGCATTGATGTTGCTAATAATGTCACTTTTCCTTCTAGCTGTCTCTTTTCACAGTGCTAGTGCTCAAGATTCATCGAACGAGGAAGTCACGGTTCCTTCTTCAAACTTTTCTGCTGTCCATCTGAGGGTGTTGCCACCGAAAATCAAAAAAGTTTCTAAAGATGATGTTGATTTGTTTTTGCAGGAATGGAAGCTCGCTTGTGAACAACTGGGGATGAGACTTACCACTGGAAAAGGGCCCTTTGGCATGGGCTTGTTTGATAAGCATGTGTGCGAGCAATCCGGTGACGAGAGTAAATCCCTAGAAAATACCTGGGAAATTGTGATCGAGGAGCAAGCCAAGGTTGTTCTCCTGCAGGTGTATTGGCACCGTGGGGGCGAAAGTGAAGAAGAAAAGGCACCGGTTGCCAAAATTGAGATACCCCAGTCAGGATATATGCCTCAGCTGCTCCAGGATGCGGATTTTGCAGATATCGTTGCTCTACAAGTCCTGACCGAATTGCCGTTTTCTTATCGCTTGCCTCCAGGAAAAGCGAGTAGCCTCAAGGGCAAAGATTTTAGCAAGAATCGCTGGGTCGAGAAACTAAAGGAAACAGCCATGGTTCTTAGCCGACCCACGGCCATTAGGTTTTTTGCCTACAAAAATCCACCGGGGCAAACATTGTTAACCATAGAGGTCCTTGGGCGCAGTAAAGCAAATGTTTCCAAAGGGAAAGTGCAATATAAAATTCCAAAAAGTGTACAACGAAACGAAGAACCTATTCGCGTGGCACATGATGCTAAAGGGCGTTCAACTTACAGTGCTGCCATCGGCAGCTCCATCGAAGCATGGATGAAAGAGGCGATTAAGGACTTGGAGCTTGACAAGGAGAGCCTATTTGCAAGCACCCTAACTGGGCTCGAAGACACCTTCGCAAAGGGTTACTTTGGGTTTCGCTGGGGCAAGCAAACTTTGATTGGTATTCCAGTTCTAGAACAAACATCCATGATTGGCATTTTGGGAGAAATTCGAGGAGGGCCACTTTCAGGTCTTAGGGTCTATCATGATAGAGTGCTGGAAGTAGAAGCTGATCATATTGTGGAAGGAATTAACTACGGTAAAACTTCGCTACGTTGGTCAAGGACTTTGCTTGGATATTCCTTTGCTTTTGATTTCCCTTGGGTCATTGATCAAATCGATATCACTCCAAAAATCGGCCTTTGGGATTTCGCGGCTACCTTCCCTATTGCATTATCTAGCGGTGAGGTGGTGCCTCGCGAATTCTTGGTGGACAATGAGCCTAGTTTCGCACTCGAAGTGGGAGTGGAGTGGATTGCGTCAGAATATTCTATTCGGCCATGGTTTTCTGCTGACGTGGCGTTGGTAACAAGTCAGTTAAGTTCCTCGGGAGTTTCCTCCCAGAGGTGGGGAGTGGATGGCTGGTGGTCCGGGGGACCAGATTTTGACCTATATGGCGCCACTATGAAAACGGCCTTTCTCGGCTTTGCGGTGTTTGAGGATATCGAATTGGTTGGAAAGGGGGGCGCTGAAGAGGATTCGGGCACCTTTATCAATTCGATCGATTACCGAGCTGCATATTTAGGCGTGGGTGTAGCTGTATCCTGGTGACCCATCGTGTCCTTATATTTATCACCGTTCTGTCGACGCAATGTGTCTAAATTCTAGTCAAACCTGTCCAAAACATCGAAACAAGCAAGCTGTCCCTTCTTACATGAAAATCAATAACAATTTGAAATAACTAAACTTTTGTCTTGTTTGCCATCTTGGCACTGGCTTTGCAACCTTAAAAGCAAATCAAGGAACAAGGTTTTACAGAAGCGGGTTTAGGAGGAGTGGATTATGCAAAGTATATTCAAATTGGCGATGTTGTTGTTAGCTTTCTCATTGGCTCAAGTTTCCTTTGCTCGACGAGATCGACGAGATGGATTTAACTTCGGTACGACGGTTAAATTAGTCGACACAGATGACCGTCGATATGCGGTTGGTGATGCAACGAGAGATAGCCGGTCCGAGAGGACCATGCAGAGTTTTACTCCTTATGTGGGTTATGCATTCGCTGGTGCCTTGAATCTTGGGCTCGCGGCTACCTTGCAGCACGGAACTGAAAAAATGCTCGATACGGCAAAGGACGGACAGGACGAGATTTCTCGTGAGATTTCTGCCTCTTTGAACGCGGGGAATCTATTTGCCAGACGTCTCTTTGGCAAAGTTATGTTTATGGAATTAGGAGTTGGACTTTATTCAGAGCAAGTCTCGGCCACCACGGAGTTTAACTCTCTCTTGGCTGATGGCACCTATTCAGGCCGTCGTGAGCATAGCAAGACTCAAAGCATGGGTATGGGCTATCATGGTGGCATAGGAGCTGAATTAGAAATGGGTGCGGGATTCTTTTTTACCAGTTCTTTTTTGACCCGCGTCTATCATCTCAAAGAAGTAAAAGGTGGCGACATGGGCGCGAAAACAGGTTATCAACAGAATCGTGAACTGAATTTTGGCCTGGCTTACTACTACTGATTTTCAATAGCTATTATAGACGGGGCTCGCCAGTGATGATTGCCGGAGTGAACGAAGAGCTTATCACTGCCATTATTAAGGAATTTTATCAAGTTGCTGAAAGTGACCCAATCATAGGTCACTTTTTTTTTGGTAAAGATCTGGAACACATCACCCTTCAACAAACAAAATTTGCGATAGGCTTGCTTGGTGGCCAGGGGGCGTACAAGGGTAAGTCCATGGACGAGGCACATCGCTCACTGCAAATTCGGCCTGCTCATTTTGATCGGAGGCAGGTCCTCTTAAAACAACTTATGTTAAAACATGGCTTACCAGAAGCCCCCTGTCGGGAATGGCTGCGGCGGGAACACCGCCTCCGTGGGTTGATTGTTGGCTCTGAGCAAGAGTCCCGAACCTGCCGGGACTGAGAGGCTCGCGCCATAGGTTCCCAGCTTAGATTCCCAGTTTAGTTTTCTAAGTGATTTCTTGTCCAACATTTGCGGTTTGCTGGAAAAGGCAGTAAAATAATGCAGTTGACTCAATAGACACTGCAGGGGCCATGACTAGCTCACGGAAACAAATCGGCATTCGATTTACCATATCTGGCACCTTCACCCTGACGGTGTTGCTTACCTCGCTCCTTTTGGGATTAGCAACCTTTCTAGTGACGAAAAAATACATTCGCGAAGATTTGCGTAGCCGACTTCATGGCATCGTTTCTTCTGCTACGATTGCCTTCGAGGCAGAGATTCACGATCGAATTCTATCCACTGAGGATGAGGCTTCTGCTGATTACCAGCGCCTTCGCCGCATCCTTTACGAAACGCGCCTGCGAAATGATGGTATTCGCTTTGCTTACACTTTTCGTATGCTGCCGACGGACGAGATCATTTTTGTGGTAGATTCAGCAGAGCCGGGAGATGATTTTAGTCATGTGGGGGATGTTTACGAAGATCTGACACCAACGCTTAGCGCGGCTTTCAAAAAGCCATACAAAATAAGAGTTGAGAAAGAATTTGCCACAGATAAGTGGGGAACCTGGCTGTCTGCTTATGCTCCCATCCTCAGGGAAGATGGGTCCATTTCCGGGCTGATTGGCATCGATATTTCGGCTGAAAAAGTCATCGCCTATGAGCGACGCTACTTGCTCATCATCTCCATCACTTGCTTACTCGCCGCACTGTTGGCGATTTTCGTTTCCTTGCCGATTTCGTCTAATATTGCTGGGCCGTTGGTGGCCTTGTCAGAAGACATGATTCGCATTCAGCGACTGGATTTAAATCAGGAGTTTCCTCCAAGCTCTAAAATCCGCGAAGTGTCGACCATGGAATTGGCCGTAACCAATATGAAAAAGAGTTTGAAGTCCTTTAGTCGCTATGTGCCAGCGGACTTAGTACGCGAATTGATCGAAATGCAAAAAGAAGCCGTGATCGGGACGCAGCGACGGGATTTGACCGTCATGTTCACAGACATCGCGGACTTTACAGGAATTGCAGAATCCACGCCACCAGAACAGTTGGTCACGAATTTAGGGCGTTATTTTGCCGTTCTTTCCCGCATGATTTTGCTGAATGGCGGTACCGTGGATAAGTTTATCGGCGACGCGGTGATGGCTTTCTGGGGCGCCCCCCGAGTTATGGAGCAACACGCACTGGCCGCTTGCATGTCCGCGTTAGCGATCGACTATGAACTCGCCATTTTAAATAAACAGCTTGCTCAAGAACAGGTCCCCCAATTTGTGACGAGGATTGGCATAAGCACCGGAGAGTCGCTTGTTGGTAACATTGGCTTTGCTGAACGACTTTCTTACACGGCGATCGGGGATAATGTTAACTTGGCAAGCCGGATCGAGGGACTGAACAAATTCTATGGCACCAGGATCTTGTGCGCTGAGGCAACTTATAAACTCGTATCCCAAGTCATCGCCGCCCGACCGGTCGATCGAGTGGTCGTGAGTGGGAAATCACAGGGAGTCTTGATATACCAATTGTTCGGATTAAAAAATCGCTTGGAACCTGCCGTCGAGCAGCTACTTGACCTTCACACCAAAGCTTTTTATCTTTATTTGCAACGAGAGTGGCAAACCGCCGAAGCCCTATTGGAGGGGAATCTCTTGGCTCACCCCACCGATCGGCCTAGCACGATCCTTCTTGATAGATGCCGTAACTACATGACCAAGCCTCCGCCAGATGATTGGACCGGGGATATCTACCTTAGGGAAAAATAGGAATCGACAAGAAAGAGCGGAGGGATAACATCTTCCAGGGGAGTTAGGAAAATTGTGAAAACGTTCATGCTGAAATCTTCGTCGAAAGGCGAAGTCCTTCAATTTGAAGTTGTAAAAGATATGGCTGCGACATTTGGATGATAAGTACTTGGGGCCATCTTAGGATTAACTCATGGGCTTCAGTGTGGCCAAAGGACAAAATTTAGCGCCCGCGTGCAGATGGACCCACGAGTGAGTTCAGTAAAATGTGGAGCCTCAGCGGTTACTGACAAACCGCGCCCCAGAGATCACCAACTGCGTCCAACGATCCCGATTCGGTTTCCGGCGCCTCAACTTGTCTCTCTTCTGGGCTGTAGGGCGCCTCGTCCATATCCAAGCGAGTTCGGGCGGTTTCATTAAGGACCGCCAGTAGATCCACGCGGCCAGTCCCAGATTTTGATTTGATCTGCTCGGGATAAACCTGGCCCTTTTGTAGCAAGGCCATGGCTGTCTTCTGATCAATCTCCGGGTCCACGGACTTGAGCAATGCGGCGATGCCAGCGACGTAGGGCGTCGCCATGCTGGTGCCGGAAATTGTTTTGTAAGACGCTGGTCCATCGGTGTCAATCCAGGTGGAATAGATGGCCGTGCCTGGGGCATTGACGTCCGGTTGCGTGCGGTAGTCGGCGTCTTTTTGGCTACTATAATTACTGTACTCCGCTAAGGTTTCGTCCGCATTTGTGGCCCCCACACAAATGCTTCCGGAGTAGGCACACGGCACGACCGTATATTCCTCGAACTTGGACTTGGAAAAGAGCCCGCCAGATTGGGTACAATTGCCGCCGAGGGGGCAAGCTTCATTCCCCGCTGCAATCAGAATAATAATGCCCTTGTCGATAGCGTCTTGCAGTACTTTGTTGATGAGTCCGCCTTGTTTCTCGACATCTTCATACTCTAGGCCAGCGCCGAGACTCATGGAGATCACCTCAGCGCCCTGATCCATAGCGTAGCGAATGCCTTTCTCGATCGCTTGAAATCCACCTGAACCGCTACCACCAAGCACTTTAATCGGCATGATCTTGACTTGGGCCATGGTTGCGACGCCCACGGGAGACTGTCCTGTCGTCTTGCGTGCAGCAATAATGCCAGCGCAGTGGGTGCCATGACCATTTTCGTCATTCCAATCTTCTTTTGAACCTTCGCCCGTCGCATTGTATCCCTTGACCAGAATATCCTTAAGGTCAGGGTGATCTTTGGCAACCCCGGTATCTAACACCGCCACGATCACAGGGTTGGTGCCCAGGTTGCGAGCCTTGACAGCAGCCATGCGGGTGAACAGCGCGACGGCCTCATCATATTCGGTTTGATTTAAGGCCCATTGATCTTGGTCGGGCTCTAGCTCGGCGCTACTTAGCCGCTGGTAAAGGGCGCTTGGCAGCCAT
>JBIKVD010000031.1:0-20172 GCA_044357055.1 Oligoflexales bacterium
AGTAGAGTCGCGGAAGTAGATGCAGCAGGTCTCTACCGTTTTTTTAAAGTCCCGGTTGCATCTGTTTACACGCTTGTTCTTATGACCCCGGACTATGTCGTATCGTCCGTTTTGTCCATGCCTTCGACGGTGCAAAACACCATTCGACAGTTCTTCCAGTTGCAGGCCGTGACCTTGCCCCGCATCATCAATCAAGGAGACATCATTGTCTTCGAGAATTTAACGAATATCAGTGTGGTAGGTGATCTCGCTGCAGATGCCGACGGGGATGCCGTGCCTGATGGGGTGGCAGGTTTTGGCCTTACCAGTTTGAATGGTCCTGGCTTTGCTCTTACGGATCTGGATGGTGACGGCATCGTCGATGAGCAAGATGCAGACATCGATGGCGACGGGATTGCGAACTGGTTTGATCCCGATGATGACGGCGATGGTGTGCTAGATGTTGTTGACCTAGACGCCAACGGCAACCTTATACCGGATATGAACGAGCAAATGACCGACGTTTTCTTCAAGCAAGGACTCGAATGGCTTAGCGTGGGTTTTGAGGAGACCCCCGTTGGGACTTCGACAAAATCAACTCTCAAATTCGTTGCGAAGATGAATACCGCCTTTGCTTCTCCCATTGCGATACAGGTTCGTGGGTCCCCGGGGCTGCTCGGATCGGCTATCGTCGAATACGTTGACAGCGAAACGCTTGAGGAAAGCTCCCAAGCCTTCTTGGACCGCCGTTTATTTGATGATGGCGCCAACGAGGATGGTTCCCCCAATGACTATGTGTTTGCTCGCAGAGTTACTTTGGCAGAAAATGCGAAACCAAGACCAAATCAAGTTTTCTTTATTCAACTTGCTTATGGCAGTGACACGGCTCCCTGGTTCGTGGAATTTCCCTATACGGTGCCAAATGTTAAGACGAGGGCTATCACGGCACGCTTTGATAAGAGCACACGAACAGTGAATCTTGTAGGTAACCCCTTTGGCACCTTGCAAGAGTATATGTGGACCGTCAGTGTATTCAACGCCGATGGACTGCTGGTTGACGCGAGCCCCCCTATTCTTGGGGTCCAGTCTAAAACCCGCGTTATGAAGGAACATTTGGTTGAAGCAGGAGATCATACCTTTCGCGTTGTGGCGCAGTTGCTGGACCGGGTTCCCGGGTATCCTTCGTTTAAGGTCAGTAGTCCCGAATACCCTTTGGAGTAACAGATAGTTTAGCCTAGTATTTGGGGCCAGGCTGGATCTCGGCTTGACGACGGCCGGCATTTCTTGAAACATAGGCTCACTGTCTTCGAATTTAAATCATAACATCATGCAAAGTGGGAAAAGACTCATGTTTCAAAAAGAAGATTTCAAGGTTGATTCCATTGATGAATTGCTTGCTTTTGCACCCATTTTTGTGTTCGTCGGTTTAGTAGCTCCTTTTGTTGCCGTGGCTTATAAACTCGGCGCCGTGATGTATTTCCTTGGCATCCTAGAAGAGCCCGCCTAGGAACATCTTTGCTTAAACTCCTCTTGGCCTTACCTATCGTTTTCTCTGCTTAAAATCAGGTTCTATAAATCTGCTTCTTAACACCCTCCGCTTAAAGTTATTGAAACCATTAAATAATACATCCTATGCGTTCCACGATATCTATGAAAACTATTTAATTTTACATGCCAAATAATAATCTATAAATACTCTTTTCATTTTTAAACTTCTAAAAAGGACGCCTGAAATGCATAAATTTTTTACAATGCTGATGACAATTGTTTTTACCGCGTCAACGATCGTATCCTGTGGCAAAGAGCTGCAAAAGACTGCTCCCAGTGAGTCGAATCAAGCTGCCCTGGCCTGTGTCGTGACAGGTCCAGCCGCTCCAGCTTGCGCTGTCACCGTAACGGGAATTCAGTGGGCCATCATGATTTTTGCAGGTGGGGCTTTGGTTGGGACTGCCTATGTTGCTTCCTCTTCCAGCCAAGTCAGTGGCACCTACAAAGGTTATTCTTACTTCGCCAAAAAGACGGTGACTTTCAATGCTTCTTGTAACGTTGCGGGGACTGCCGCCCATTGCCAGGGTAAGCGAGTCACAGGAAGCGGCCCTACCTGTACGGACGCTAAGCGTAGCGCTACTCAAAAAGCACCCGCGGGTTGCTATGCTAGACATTGTCAGTGTAACTAACTTAAAGGATGCGCGCAGTCAGCATAAGGGGAGAACAATCCGATGGTGGAAAACAAATTTCCCATCGGTACTTTCGTTAGGCTCATGAGCCTTCCAGATGACCTAGATCAATTGCCGGAAGAATCCAAGGCGATCTTTGCCCATTGCCTTGGCAAGGTCTTTCCCATCGTCGGCATGGAAGGCGAACTCGCTATTTTAGATGTCAGCAAGCAAGTAGACGGCCTATTCCCAGGATTTGAACATGATATTCGCGTCGAATGGAGCTGTTTGGATAAAGACCGTTTGGATAAAGACTGACTCGAGGGAGTTCTTCTAACTCAAACTTTAGGGCAATTGGCATCCGTCACTTGCTTCAGATTTGAGATGACTTCCTGCAGGTCCTGGCGAGTCACTGGACCCGTGAATTTCTTTACCACCATACCTTCTGAATTGATAATATAAGTCTCAGGAACTCCCGTTACACCGTATTCAATAGAGGCGTTTCCAGTGTTGTCCGAGGCAAGTGGGTATTGCTTGCCGTACATTCTGGCAAATTGCTGCGAATCCTCTTCGGCATCTTGAACGGCGATTCCCAAAACGATAACCCCACTCTTCCTTATCTCCTGCCAATAGGCCTCCAAATCTCGGGCTTCTGCACGACAACTAAAACACCAGCTCGCCCAGAAATTAAGAACAATCGGCGCTCCTTGCAAGCGAGAAAGCGTTAAGACATTGCTCTCGTCTGTAGACTCTGCCGGAAGTGCATCCTTGCCTTGAAAGACATGAGCTGTAAAATCACGAGCGGGCTTGCACAGTAGCGCCGAGGGAATTTGCCCTGGTTGCAATCGCAACGCCACGGTCAAGACGAGGATAAACAAGGCCGCGCCAACTCCCAAGGCAATAATTCCAAGTCGATGCTGCTTCTTGCGCGCACTCAAGGCATTTTCGTTGAAAACGGATTTTGAAGTCACGGGCTGGGTGTTCTCAGTTTCCTGATTGGGATCGTCATTTGTTTTCAATTTTATACTCACCTAGTGGATGAAGAGTTTTTGTTGGGTGAAGGCGATAAAATAGGTCGTAAAATCAGGCCATAACAAGACTTGGTTTCGCGTTCCATTCTCACTCTTTGAACAGAGATTGCTCCAGCAAGGTACGGTCTAAGCTATGGGTGGCATCTGGCTTCTTGTATTCTTCGGAATGTTTCACCATCAGCAAAGTCGACTTCATGCTAGCGCCATCCGAGGCTAACTTTCCCTCGACAACAACCCCCGCCCCTTCCTTAAAAAGGTCGGGCGGAACGCCACTGTGTAAAACAGCAATGTCGACACTCTTCAGATCAGAAACAATAAAGGATAGGGATAAAGTATCCGCTTGCCAATCAACCGTACCCGGCTTAACCATGCCACCCACGCGTATGGTTTTCTCCACGAGCTCAGGCGCCTGCTCTTTTGCTTCGGCGGGAGTCATAAATAGGACGATGTCTTCATCAAGCTTTAAGAAGCTCATTCCTATAATAGCAAGAGCAATAACGCTACCTATCAAGATCCATCTAGTTCCGTGACCCCTGGGTCCACGGCCAGGCGATCTCTGACCAAAATGATTTGAATTGGATCTTTCCGTGGAGTCAATGTCCTGATTCATGCTTCAATCCCTTCCCCCAGTTCACGCCCTGCAAACTTATTAAGATTCCATGAACTTCGCTATGATCCCTGTTGCTGTTTTTCGTCCACGGCTTCAAGGCTCTTGGCGAAAAAAAGCAGTTTCTTCCTCTGCAAAACGAGAAAGTAGCCATAAGTTACCATCAGCAAAAAAGCAATTCCATAGGCTGCGGCAATATAGGGAATTGGGTTAGTTTGCTCACCATACATCTTGCGTCTTTCCTTTCCCAATCACGATCATCGCACATTCACATATTATCAACGTCGAGCTTAGAGTTTTCATTGGTCAGGCAAGAACTCTAAGCAGAAGAACACAAACCTTGTCGACCTAAAAGAGAAGAATCTTTAGCTTAACCGCCGAGCTGCTTCTTAACAAAAACTCATCATGTTCAGAACAACAAGAAGGATTGTGATCACCGTCTATAAGTTGCTGTTATTAGAGCCACCTTTCATGGTAACGCCCAGGCTATCTAGCTCCTCTTTCCACTTGCAGCAAAGCTTGGTTTTCTAAATCTTGCGCCATTTGAATGTTTCGGGCGCGCATCCAGATCATCCATGATGCCAAAATCGCAGTCACAATTGCGCTTCCTATGAGCAATGCTTTCATTTCTGAGTCGATGGTACTCATGCCGTCGGGTCGAAACATGCTGGGAGGTTGATGCAAGGTCCTCCACCAGGTGACGCTTTTATAAATGATGGGTGTATCTACAAAAATCAAAACTCCTACAATCGCACAGACCTTTACCCTCAATGCGCCCGGTTCCATGGAACGATAGAGAATGAGATAAGCACCATAGAGAATTCCTAACAGAAAAGTTGTAGTCAAGCGGGCATCCCAGATCCAATAGGTACCCCAGGTTGGCTTTCCCCAAATCGAGCCACTGGTGAGGGTTATAACCGTAAACAGCAGGCCAACCTCAACGGCTGCCATACCGCGATTGAGCCAAATTTCATTTCGCTTTACCAAACTAAGAATACTAAAATATAGCAACAGAATAGAGCATAAACCGATCGCAACAAAGGCGGCCGGTACATGCAAATAGATAATGCGATAAACGTGACCTTGGGTGCTATCCTGGGGAGCGCCAAACCAGGCATAAACCCATATCAGCTCCACACAGAAAAAAAGCAACACGCCCAGTAAAAACTGCAATTGATGGTTTGGGGACTTAGAAGCCATGGCGTAAAGATCCTTCAAAGTTCGACCAAAGCTGTTGCTTTGCATCCAGCCTGATAAAGGTTTTGAACACTATTGAGAATAATCTCACTCTTCTGTTTCAAACAACTCCTGAAAAAAACCTAAACTTAGAGAAAAATAAATCACATTAAAAATTCCTAACAAGAGAAGCCAATTCATACTTTTCGAAGAAAAATCAAGGGATTGGTTCATTAAAACAAACTGGCAGATGGAAAGCAAAACTGGCGTTGTAAGGGGAAAAAACAGGATGGGATAAAGGACCTGACGCGAGCTAGCAACTAAAGTCAGGGCTGTCAGCAAAACTCCCAATGCTACTAGGCCAATGAGACCAAGAGAAACGGCCCCCACGAAAACCCCGAAATGCTCCGGCGTAAGACTTTGGGTAAACATTCCCGCGAAGAAAATCCCGGGGATGGCAATCATCATGCAGGTAGCATAACAAACTAAAAATTTTGCCAAAAAGATAGCACTAGGGCGAATGGGATAAGATCGCATGAGGTCTAGCACTTTATCTTGTTGATCAAATTCGAAAGCTCGCGCCAACGATATCTGTAAGGCGAACAACAAAGTCACCATGCATTCCCCAATAAACAGGCGATACTTGAGCGCTTGACCAAATTCGCCAAGCGCGAAGGAAAACATGAGAAGCATGGTAATGCTAATAAGAATGGGGGTTATGAGTCTTTCACGCTCGGACCATTCTAAGCGAAGGTAATGTCGTGCCAAAATTTTGACTTGATGCCAAAGACTCATGGCGCGCCCCCGCCTCTTTGTAATTCCAGTTGAAGGGCATGCTCCAAGCGAAGGGGAGCCAGATCATGAGTCACGAGTAGGGTAAGCCCCCCTGCGGACCGGTGTGTTTCCAGAAGCTGAGCAAACAGCTCTATCCCCTTCCTATCCAGGCCGTAAAGCGGCTCATCCAACAGCCAAATGGCTGCAGGGCTTAGCTGCAATCGAGCCATGGCAAGCCTGCGGCGCATCCCCGTAGAGAACTTGCCAACGTTTAGTCTTAGGTGAGGAAGAGATGCCTTTAGACCCCACGTTGATAAGGCCTGATCGATATCCCGGAACCATGCCTCTTTTGCTGCATGCGACTCACCCAAATGGCCTTGGCGAACCTGCCGCCAAAAAGACAAATTTTCCTCGGCCGCCAGCGATGGAAAGAATCCATTTCCCTCCGCGGGGAGATATTCAAGAAACTCGCGTCGCTCGCTTCCCATGACAGGAGCGTGGTTATCCTCATCAGGATCACTCAAATAAATGGCACCTGTACTAGGTTTGCGAAGCCCGGCGATAATTGTCAATAAAGTGGACTTGCCGCATCCGTTTGGTCCAACAATATGACAGAGACTTCCGGGCGATAAGGAAAGGGAAATATCGGAAAGCACCTGCCGTCGGCCGTAAGCAAATCCAAGTCTATCGAGTTTGAGGCTGGTAGAAAAACTCATTGGTCTCAATTCTTCCACGAAAAGGCCCGGGCCGTCTCATGGGCTTTGTTGGGAGAAAAAGGCGGTTATGACCAGGATATCATAGCTTATTCGGCGACGTCGATGTAAAGGACCACGGACCCGCGGGTTTCAGAAAGAGTTTGGTTGTCGACACCGACCCTCATCGTTGATACCGAAGCTTCGAGATTCAGAATTCCTAGATTTAAACTGAAGCCCCCACTCGGACCCGCCTCTGAATACCCAGCCCGCAAGGCAAGGATTGCATCTTGGCCAAAACCTCCGATGGCGTATTCCTGCCCTAAGCGGAACTTCTTTGTCATGTCCATATTGTCGTGGAGTAAATGATGGCCTTCGAGAATCCATGTCCAATAGGATTCCTTACCAACCTTAGGTGAGATGGAAGCCCCAAAAGTTAACTCTTGCGCCACTTCAAAAGACTGAGCCTCTGGATCCAAAACAGGAGGTTTCTTAAGCTTGTAAGTCGTGTCACCTGCATTTCGGAGTGCCAAGGCAAAGGAGGGCTGTAGACCCTTGGGGACTCGATAAATCATCCCCACATGATAACCCTGCGCAGAATATTGGTACTTTGAATCCTTGATTTCTTTGTTGCGCTCATTAACATCAATAAGACTCAAATAGTCGAAGGATCCCGCATAGGTTGTCCTGGATTCAGAAAAAGCAAATGCTCCCAGATAGAATCTCCCCTTAGGATCGCTAACACTGAACCCACTGCCAATTCCTGAACTAAGATGAAACTTACCGTCAATCATCGCATCTTCGCCCTTGGCGATGGCAGCGCCTTGCTGATCCATGTAGGGCAGCACAATGGTTCTGCCAATCCCTAATCCAAGCATTTGAGTGGCGCGGGCATACTGTCTTTCTCCCTGGGCAGCATCCACCAAAGCGGCACCCACAGCGGAACTGCTGCTTCCACCCTCTTTGGCAAAACTCTGGTAGAGATCATAGGAATTCTGATTGATGGACAAACCAGATAATGGAAAATAAAGATTGCGCGCCGTCTTGCGTTTTGGACTGTCCCAATGCATCCCACCAATACCTGCGGGGTTATAGAAGGGCGCATCATAGCCATCCGCCATGGTAGATAAGGCTCCGCTCATGCCCAGGGCCCGCGGCGATACCCACATGGATTCATCCAAGACCTGCTTTAGTTCGTCCTCTTCAAGGGGACCCGAAGCACTCTGGGCGCGCAAAGGTACCCCTATGCCGTTGCAAAGCAATAAGGCTAGGAGCTGTAACAAACGCCAAGGCTGAACAAAACCCTTCTTCATAAAGAAGAAAATCGGCGTTTAGAGCTGAAACATGAGGGATTGCTAAATAATGTATAATACTTAGCTAGTTAGAATGAAACCTTGGGAAGCTTCGTTTAGCGATACAGGCAAAACCCATAAGTCTGCCCTTCCTTGACCAAAAATCCAGCCAGTTGCCAACCTTGGCTTCCGTAGCGATTCAAGATCTCTTCCGTATCCTTGATCCCTTTGGCAAACAATGGTTCGCACTTATATTCCGCGGCTTCAACCTGCAACAAGCGACGCCCAGGAATTTCATTGCCGTCTGGTGTTTTCTGACTACGAGAACTGACACAGGAAGTCGCGTTTATGAGCCAAAGACTGGCGAATACCGTCATGACGAAAGGGGAGAGATTAGCCTGCATCGCAAAACCTCGTGCTACGGTGAAGATGAAAAGAGGATTTCACAGGAAAAATATTTGTAAGGCAACAAGCTTGTTTAGGCAAAAATCAAACGAGTTTCCAGTAAGTTTTAAGGATTTCGCGTTGCGCTTGCGAAATCTCTTTTGAATTTGAATTTGCATAGAGGCTCTTCGTGCTATCAATGAGCTTGCTGCGAATATCGCCCAAGCTCTCACGAATCAAATCGCTAAAGGACTGTTTCACTAAGGCTCTCGCTAAGGTCTCATTGGATACGCGCCCGAGAACCTCTCTCAAAAGAGTCTTATCCAAGGTGAGCAGTTTATCAAAAGTAATCATATATTTCTCATAGGCAGGAGGCAATTCCACCTGCTGGGCCTTTAACGCTTCGATTAACTCACCGACATTATCGGCGTGCTCAAGGAAATCGCGTTCCACATCTTGAGAACTCTTCGAGAACATAGAACTCTGATCTTTCAGCCGCTCAAAATGCTCTCGCAACTGTCTATCTAGCAACTGAACCCGCTCAAGCGAAGGTGCTCCCAGTCGCATAAGTTTGAAAAGCTGCGCTTTCTCGTCAATCGAAAGGCGATCAGAAACAAGATCAAACTGAGGCTTTGCTAAGTGCTTTGCCAATATCGATATATCTACCACCTTGTCCTGCAACACACTCACGAAACTAATCAGATGCTCATCTAAAAGAAGAGGCAAATAACCGAACATTTTCTTTGTCTGAATCGTCTGAATGGTCAAAAAGCGCTCAAGGTCTTTCTCGATGGCTTCCAATTGAACACGCAAACTTTTGCGGTCTGAGGTACTACTCGCACGGCGTTCCGCTTCGCCAAACAAACCTGTTATCTGCTGAAAATGGGAACGCATCGCGGGTGTTTTCGTTGCGTCCAAAATGCTTCTTTTTCCTTCTGGCTGTAATTGTCGCAAGAAGCAACCAACTTCCAAGGGATTCCGAGAGACTCGGTCCACGAGTCGATCGATGATCTCATTGATGGCAATTTCTATGCTGGCATCTGCACTGTCCGACTTTTCCTGCCCGCCGCCGACTCCTACCGTAGGCACTGGGGTCTTGGAAAAGACTTTCCGCCATTTACGCACCAGGCCGATGATAGCAAGCAAAAACAGCAACACCATCGCTGCAATATATAATAAATCTACCGCTGATGAGCCACGAGTCGTCCAGTAATCGGATAGCCAGGCAGAGGCTGCTTGCCACCAGGATTTATAGGAAACGGTCAGAGGAAAGGAAGCCACGCTTAAGTTGGCCACTCCGTTCATGGTGGTATCCATGTCCTGGCGAACTAAGTTCTCGACAAAAGCCTTACGGTCTGGCGCAAGATTCTCGTCAAGAATCAAATTGATATTGATCTGGCTAATCTTCGTATAGGTGTTAAAGCGATATTTGCTCTTGGTTTCCTGGGTTAGCTTTTCCGGGTCCTTGTCGCCGGGACGCTCCTGGACCTGGAACCCAGGAAGTGGGGCCACACTCGTTGCGGTATTCCGTTTGGTGCCATCAACCTGTGAAGTCGTCTCACCTTCAAGGGGGATTCTCTCGGTTACGCTCTCGGCCTTTGCAGTGATGATTAGCTTAAACTGCTCGGGGGCGATAACATTGACAATCTTGCTTGCAAGACGGCTGTGAATGGTCGATTCAATTTCAACCTGCTCTTTTAAAGGTTGCTGCGCAAATAGAGCGCGGGGGACAAATGTCGCAAGAGCAAAGACAAAAACCAGAGAGCTGATTGTTTTCATGTTACGGCTCACAGTTTGACCTCTCCTTTTGATTTATCCGGCACAGAGCGGTCAAGCGCAGTTTTCTCTTGCACGGTTTTCTCAAGAATTTGTCGGATCTCGGGCTGATCTGGATTAATCGCCAAGGATTGCTCCCATAAAGGCACTGCCAAATCCTTAGAGCCGATGCGGTAAAGTAAGGACCCCTTCATGCTCATAATGCGATAGTTTCCTGGATCAAGCTTTTCGGCCTCATCGATAAGAGACCAGGTTTTTTGCAGATCACCCTTAAAGAAGGCTTCATTGGCATCAAACAAATGCTTTCTCGCCTTGACGAGATCATCCTGGCTGGGTGTCTTAGGCGCGGAGCCCGCCTCGGCAACAGCACCTACCTCGGGCTTTTTCATACGAATCAAATAGCGCCCATTTGCGTGGATGTTACGAGGGGTCACCAGACGTCGTGGACCATTTGGTTCCACGAGTACGAGATCTTCTTCATTTTCATAGACTTCGAGGGTTTTCTTTGCGCTGATGTTTGGTGCCTCAGCCTTTTTGCGGTCCAGGTCCTGATTCTCAACTTGAACCTCTTTCTGATCTTGTGCAGCCTCCCCAGCTGCTTCCTGTGCATACAGTCGCGCACTTGCGAATGGCGACACCGCTATTAGGAGGCAACAGGCCAATGGGAAACATAGCCCTTTAACAGAAAGAATCTCGGTCCTAAAATTATGATCAATGTGTAATCTGACGACCTTGGCATGTATAGAACGGTTGATCACAAAGCCTCCGGACTGCATAACGATTGTACTTCATCAGCTGTCTCATGCATGGAAAACTGGACCGAAGGGTCTGGAGAACCAATACAAGGAGACAAGCCATTCCAAATCAAAGAAGTTCAAATCCAATTCCCAATGCGAAACGAGCAGGCAAAGGATCATTATTATTCAGGATGGGCTCGCCCTTGGGATTAAAAATAGGACTGTCATCTTTCGGCTTATTAATAAACTGATTCGCACCAGCCATGAGCCTTAACGTGAAATACTGCCCAAACTTGGTCTTGATCCCCACGGACTCAGCCAGCTGCTGGTTACCATTAAAATCTGTAATACCAAGTTCGGTTACATAGCTTAACTGTACAAATTCCCAGTACTGCTGAAAAAACTCGTTATGGCTCAGCTCAAAAAACCCGGAAAAGGTGTTTATCGCAGACAAGTCATCTGACTTCTGCGTTAAAACGCCAGACAAGCCCACGGCACCAATGCCAAACAGTCGCTGCCCAAAATATAATCTCGCGGCCTGTGGTGTCGGGAGGTCTGGGTTCATAAAAGCAAGAGCTTCAATACCCGCACCGAGCATCCATTGGGAATCGTTCACTGCGTTGTAAGGCGTCTTATATTCTTGTGACCAGGAAATGGAGCCGTCTCTATCGACGACGCTCATCTGCAAAGAGACGAATTTTCCGCCATAGGTAAGATTTACATCACCGTATTTGCGTACGCCCATCCTCTCGAGAGTGCTATTTAACTCAGCTGTATCCGTTATGCCTTTCTTAATGAATACCTCATCCCCTTCGGCCTCCGCTCTTACAGTAAGACATTCAATACATTGAACAAATCGGACGGGGTGATTAGCGTTAGCCGTGCCTGCTCTCTCGAGTTTTTTGATGAGATAGGCCTTAACCGATTCGGGGAGTTCCTCCGACTGGGTGTAGTTCACGATGGCTGTCTTCTTTGTCACTTTCGATAATTCGGTGAGATCTTCTTCCAAGTAAGAAACGAGGACGTCAATGGCTTGATATAATACCGTAGGGGAGATTTCCTCCTTGGCTTGTGCTGACGCGTTGCTCGGAGCTCCAACGATGCTCGCCACAAAAAGCGCCAAAACAGCTGGAGCGCCAAAAAAACACATCACTTTATCATAGGTTGCACGGTGTGTTCTCATCTAACATACCCTAATTGTTTGGGGTTTTAAGCGCCGTTTTTGCAAAACTAAAGGGATATTAGATTTTTTCTCAAGCCATTTCAATCCCAAAATTGCATAGTGGCCGCCTCCACCCTGAGAATGCGTCCTAAGCGACTCTTCCAGCGACCCACGATTTTTGGTGAAATGACAAAAATGCTTTAAAATTGGCCAGTGATCCAATATAGTCAGAGCATGGGAAGAACTATGGCGTTTTGGTATCTAGGCAAAATATGTCGTTACTGACGCCCTGGTCTACGTACAAGATTCATTGACACGAAGACTCAGCATGTTTATTTGGCGGGGACTCCAAGTCAGGCGGCCGGGACAAGAAGCAAGATTGGTACAAGTGGAATGATACTCAGGAGGTGATTTTTGAAAAGTGTTGTTGGCTTCCATTGCTATTGGCCGCGCAGCCAGAAACTTCTACTTCTGCGAAGTCCGGCCCTTGCCCTCCTTTTATCCCTGAGCAGTGCGCTGGCGGTCTCGTGCAGCAAAGATAAGAAGGAAGTGACTGCAGTCACTCCGCTCGTCTTGTCTCAGCAGCTTTTGCCTTTGAATGGAAGTTTTTATGACGCTGAGTATTTGGACTCCTACCTGGTTATTGCCAATGGCCAGCGAGGGGTTGGCGTTGTTAGCCTAGCTAACCCGCTCGCACCGGTGGAAGTATCAGCGTTTCCTGTGGGCACCGATGTTCAACGCGTGACGGGTATGGATCGAGTCGTCTATGCCTGGGATCGCTCTCAAGGGATCAAAGTAATAGATTTGAACGAAGCGAGCGCTCCTCTCGAATTGACTTCATTGCCCTTAAAGCAAGTCAAAGATTATGTGAATGACATGTTAGTGTTTCCCGGAGAGACGCCAACCTTATACATGGCCAGTCATCTGCGGGGTGTTTTGGGAATGGATCTTTCCAACCTTACGACTCCGGAACCCGTAGGGCTAAATCTCAACGGCCTTCGTAGTATTGCCACGCAGATCTACCGAGACGGGGAGAATTTGTACTTGGCAGAATTAGGAATAGGTATCTCCTCCTTTCACGTGGATGCTCAAGAGACTTTGCGCCCCTTAGCAACATATGCCCTTCCGGAAGGCTCAAATATTGCGAAATTCGCTAAACGCGAAAACTTAATCTACGCGATGGTCAATTCGACAAAAGAAGCTCAATCCGGATTGTCTATTCTCGATCTGGATTCCGCGTCTGGGCCCGCGCAACTATCTTTGCTTCCCCTGACCAACAAGATGCTGGATCTGGTGGTGTATCCAAATCACGTTCTCATTTTAGTATCTCTGTCTCCTAGTGAATTTGCACTGCAACTTATTAATACAGCGGATCCCAGTGCCCCCTATCTTGGAGCGAGCCAAACGTTTAGCGGTGCAGCAAAGTTAATGCTCGCTAAAGGTGAGTGGCTCCACGTTTTGGTGGATGGAGCGGGGCTAATGCAATTTCAGTTGCCGAAAGAAATGTTATGAAGAGCGGTTTAAGAGGACTGAGGCGCATGAATATGTGGTGCAAGAGTCAATCGAAATCCCCAGCCAGCAGAGCGGTGATTGGCTGGCTGTTTATTGCATTTATGGCTTATTTGACCCTTGACGCAAAGCTGGTCGCGGCTCAGACGGCAGAGGCCGCGGCTCCGAAGGAAGAACCTACCGAGGCCCTCACGGAAGAAGCTCAAAGCTCCGAGCTCTCCTCCTTCAGCGAAGCCAAGGTGTATACTTGCGCGATCGACTTTCCCTTGGATAGCGTCCAGTTTAACGAACAGAGGATGGAAGACTGTTTTGCGGGGGTAGATCGCCAGCGCATGAGCTATGTTCATGTTATTGCGACTGCCACGGTGACAGGATCTAACGATCATAACCTCTACCTATCCAATAGGCGCGCAGGCGCTATCGAGGGATATCTTAAGAACCGCTTTCCAGAAGTTACCATTCATGCCTTCGGGGGCGGCAAAAACCCCAAATTTGGGAAATCCGCGCGGATCTTTATTGTCGAGAGTCCAGAGAATCCAGACCAAGAATCCCTTGAACAAAAAGTTGTCGTTGAGAAATACCCCGAGGTTCGGGTCGAAGTAAAAACGGAATACAAATACCTTGAGCCCGTGAAACTAGGCCTTGGCGTGCATGTGCTGGGCGGTGTTTCTGCATTTCGCGGGCAAACCGATTCCCCCTACCAATATGCAGGATTGGGCGTTCAGTATGACACTTACTTGCCCTACCTTGATGCTCTCGGAGAATTTGGTCTAGGGCTACGCTACACTCTCAATCGCTCCAACAAGGTCCTCGACATTCATGAGGGTGCACTCACTGTGGAAAAGATGTTTCCACTTAATTTAAATCTCCAACACGGTCGCTTGGGAGCGGGATTTCAAGCTCACCTGGGCGGCAGTATGCAAGACGAGATCGATCCTAACGTAGGCGGTTTAGGCCTGTTGCGTTACACAGTGAAGGACTATTCAAGTGCCGTGCACCTAGGTTATTCCAAGCATTTTCGTTGGGTTGGTGTTGAAATGGGAGTCCTACTATGATTTTTGCTCGCCAAGTCGCTGTATCAGTGGGTGCTGTGTACGTGGGTTTCGTTGCTAGTGGCTGTTCGCAAGAAGATACCAAGGTCAGAAAACCAGACGTGACTCGAATCGTCTCTGGTGAAGACTGCAACAGCTGTGATTTCACCGTCCAAGCGGCTGGCTTTACCTTGGCAGGTGGCGACTTTTCCGATCGGCAAGTCGTGGATTCAAATTTCACAGGGCTGGATCTGACAGGAGTCAACTTCAGCGGAGCGACACTCGTCAATAGCCGCTTTGTTAACGCCCAACTTGCTGGGGCTAACTTCACGGGAGCCAATGTTTCGGGTGTGGATTTCTCTGGCGCAGATTTAGAAGACGCTGTCTTTGAAGAAGCGATCGGTATCAATGCGATCATGAAAGAAACCCAGTTTGTTAAAACCAATTTCTTCCGCGCTGATTTTACGGGGGCTCGAGGCTCGCGGGCAAATTTCCTCCGGGCCAATCTGGAAGAGGCCGTCTTTACCCTGGCAGTTTTGGATCGGACAATTTTTGATCAAGCCCGCCTCATCAATGCTGTTTTTGTCCAGACAGATCTCACCACCTCATCCTTCCAAAATGCTAATTTCACGGGCGGAAATTTCGACTCCACCGTCTTTGGCTTTAGCTCTTTTCGGCAGGCGACGCTTGAGAATGTGAATTTTTCGCGTACGCGCCTAGAAAAATCCGATCTTTTCGGTGTTAATCTAAACAAGGTGGATTTTTCCGGTGCAAATATGGAGGAGATAGGCCTAAGTTTTGCGCAAATTACCGATAGTAAATTCGACCGAGCCGTCCTCGGAGGAGCGAATTTTCAACGGGCCATCATCGAGGGCAGTAGCTTCAACCATGCAAATCTTCTACAAGCGACTTTTGAACGAGCCGAGGTCAGACGCAGCTCATTTGTATCTGCCATTTTAACAAATTCCTCCTTATCAGAAGGGATTTTTACCACGGTCGATTTCTCCAGTAGCGATATGGTGAATGTTAAAGCGGTTCAAGCCAAATTCATGGAGGCCTGTGAATTTCGCGCAGCTAATCTTACCGCAGGTCGTTTTCAAAGCGCCGTGGCTCACGGTGCCAGCTTTACGAACAATGCCACTTTGGACAAAGCAGAGTTTATCGGCGCTGATTTAGACAATAGCCATTTTGAATACGCAAGAGCACAACGAACTATTTTTGACGATGCCTCTTTGCGGGGAACAAGCTTCAAGGGAGCTGATCTCTATCGGGCCGAGATGCGCCGAACCCTCCTCTATAATGCTGATTTTTCGGACATCAAAGGACAGGGTCTCATCCTGAATGGAGCGACTTCTGGAGAGAGTCGATTGCCTAGCGGTGCGGCCGACATCCGTTATTGGGTGAATTTTTATGGCGCCAATCTAGAAGGCGCAGAGTTGATCGGTGCAACTTTCCCCAGTAGCACTTTTTCTAAAGCGCAATTGGTTTTAGCCAATTTGCAGGGCGCTGACCTGCGCCATTCTCTGTTCGTTGAAGCTCGCATGACCGCAATTTATGCGGCCAGTGCGGATTTGCGTGGCGCCGATATGAATGGCTTGATCACGGAACCCTTGGGAGAGCGTTTTGCCACCTTCTCTGGCGCTAAGATGCAAGGAGTCAACTTAAGGGGAGCTCAGTTGTACAAGACCTATTTTGTGGGGGCCGACCTCGAGAGTGCGACCTTAACAGGGGCGGTGATGTCTTTTGCTAATATGTCCAATTCTACTATGAGCTACGTGGACTTAGAAGGAGCGAATCTAACCGGGGTCGATTTAACGAGCGCAAAATTCTCTTGCGTGAAACTGAAGGGGTCAAACCTTACCGATGCTGAATTTCGCTTGGCAGATATCACCAACACCAATTTCTATTATGTGGCAAGCGGTGATGGCGGTGATCCCCCCCAAAGCTGGGGAGAAAAGAACGGACTTGAAAAAGTCAATGCCACTGACGAATCCAAATTGCAGAATAACAACAAGGATTTTAACTGGGATGAGGTTTGCGACCTGAAAATCCCCCTTGAGCTGGAGGAGGCACCGCCTTGATTTCGGAGATACACTTTGTTCGATGTTTGGACGTGTCTCAATTGCTGGAATTTGTTGATTTGGTAAAATGAAGTTTGGTGGTTTTTAAAGAAGTTGTAGGTGGGTCGTCCTAAACAAGCGCTCAACTCAACGATGCAACACTTCAAAAGGGGTCGCACATGAAATCTGCACAAATGGCTGTAATGCTGCTGCTGAGTCTCGGCTGTAGCGACAAGAGCGAAGTCAAGAATGATCCACAGATTCCTAAAGGGGATATTTCGAACGTCGTCCGACCTGTGATCGATGCGAATGCAGGAGCGGCTATTGGGCTTGATCAAAGCGACAAAAATAACATAGACATCGAAGGAAGTGACGCTCAAAAGACGGCACTTCTTGAAGACAACTCGACTTTTCCTGAACAAATCCCCGCTGGAGGCCCCCCCCAAGAAGGAGAGCCTGTGGAAGGTGAACCACCTCCTCCCGGGGAAGGTCCCCCGCCTCCGCCGGTAGAGAGCCCAGAACCGAAAAATGTCCCAACACCTCCTCCCTATGAAGGCGTGTTGACCTTTAAAGATTATTGCATGATCGCTGAGGATCGGGCGACCGCAGAAGGCTACAAGGATGATTTTGAGTCCGACAAGCATTTTGAGTCATGGCTATTCGATATTCAAGTGACCGTAGCCGCGATTCGTCGGGAGCTAAAGGAAGTCGCTGCTGTGGGCCTATCCGTAGAAAAGAGTTGTGATAAGGCTTACAAGACCTTTCAATCCGTAGCTACCTTGAGCCTAGAGAATGACAACATCGTCAATGTCTCGCCCATCTCAGGATTCTTTCCTAACCTGGCAAGTCTGGATTTACGGGACAACTTGATTCAGGACATGACCTTTCTTCGCTGTCTTGAATTATTGAAGCATCTAGATGTCTCGAATAACTTTATTAGCCAGGTACCACCGCTGGTTCTGATCGTGACGAAACCTGATAAGACTTCGGAAGTTAAATGTGGAATGTGGAGCCTTGCTGAATTCGGCATTGAGCGCCAATTCTTCAAATTACCCGAAGAAGAAAAGGCCGGAATCCCCCCACTCAAAATGGATGGACTGCGTCTTTTGGCCATCAATCCAAGGCATGAATTGAACAAAGTTCGCATTAACTTGAACTTAGTGGACCCGAACGGATTTAGGGGCTTGAGATCAGATTTAACCGTCAGTAAGCCAAATAATTTGAATTTTAAAAAGACGGGTCCCGCGTGTAAGGCGGCGCCAGCGAATCAGCCCATGGAAAAATATCCCGTGCAGATCGAGGAAGTGCGCGTAACTATGTGCAAGTAGGTCGGTTGTCCGGCAAGTCTTGAACGTATCAGAAGATGGACTTTAGAAAATGAACTTGCGATCTCACATTTTCTCACTAAGTGCGCTGGCCTTCTTGGCCAGCGCCTGTGACACTCGAATTGAAGAGAGTTCGGCACAGAAAGAGTTAGTCAATTCACAATATGATTCTCAACTCTCTGACCTTGAGCGGCGCACTAATGCTCTAGAGGAAATGGAGGACATTCAGGAAGGCGGATACCTCTTAAATAGAGATCTTCAGCGCGGAACCCATGATCTGCTGGATCAACTGGGTCCGCGGATTCCTACCACTCAAGTCCAGGATTTGCCAGATTGGCGGGAAATGTATCGTGCTCTAGCGGAACCCGAGGCGCGCCAAGGCGATCCGTTCACCGCGGGGATAGATCAGCTAGCGAATAATTTTTCACGACAAAGCAAACAGCTTGCCGAACAAGACGAAAAGTTGAAAACGCATACCATTTTGGTCAAGGAGAATTCCGAATTCTTGCAGCGTCACGAATTGGTTCTTGGCGTCCATGGCAAGCGTCTGGCCACGATCCGCAACAATCTCGATGATAACCTCAGGCAGATTGACGAGAAGATCGCTGCAGTGAACCTCGCTGTGAGCGGCTACGATGCGACGATCGCCGGCATGGAAGTTCGCCTCGGTGAACTTGAAACGACGTTTCGCCAGCTACGGGAAAAAATCATTTCTGACGTCAATAGGTTTGAAGATCGTATGCGCCGGCGCGAAGATTATTTGCGGGAATATAATCTTCCATCTTTAGAGACTCGCATTAAGTCTCAGGAAACAAAAGTTGAGAAACAAGGAAAGAGTCTCGTGGAGCTTGAGGGATTCATAGCGATCCTTAAATCCAGCATCACGAACTTGGGCAATAACCTCTTAGCGCTATCTGATGACTTTCTAGGATTTAAGGCAACCGGTGAAGCAGATGTAAAAGCTCTTACAGAATTAATGGTTATTCTGCAGCAAGACTTTACCAAGCTAGACTCAGAATTTCTGGCGCTTATTAAAACCTGGGCTGAAATCAACGTAAAAAAGGATCAACTAAAGGGGCCTATTGCCGATCTTGTCGCCACTTTGAATCTCGAACTCGGAGAACTGGCTGCCAGCTTAACGACTCTCGAAACAGAATGGGATAAGAAAAGCAGCCAGGTGGAAGCGATCGCTGGGGTACCTGCAGATGTCCCAGAAGTCGCACCCCAGTCCTTTATTCAATCTCGCAAAAATTTACAGCTTACTCGAGGGGAGCATAAACGAACCCTGTCTCTCGTGTCAGAAATGAAAGAGAACCTGAAAGGCGTCGCCTATAGGGTGCAAACCCTTCGCTCGCTGATGAAGGATCAAGTTGAATTGAGAATGGAAGAACTCTCAGAGGATCGATCCCGATGAAGATTGCTACGAATTTCTCCCTTACAAACAGGCTTCTACTTGTGACTTGCGCAGCCTTGGTTCAATTGTCTTGCGATAACAAGATAGACAACCAACAAGACCAAGGCGCGATGGTGAATCAACAGTACGAAGCCAAAATGGGGCAACTGGAGAAGGATGTTGATACCTTGGCCGTTTCAAACTCCTATCAGCAGAATGGCTTTAAACTGATGCAGGAGGTCGGTCAACGTACTCAGGCCTACCTTGGTGAACTTAGCGACAACCTCAATGGAGCTCGAGCCCCTCACCTGCCCAAGTGGGAGGAAATGTTTGATGTCCTGACCAATCCTGCTGCCATGACCGACGAGTCCTTTGTCCTAGGAGCAGAAGGGAAGCAGAATAACTTTTTTCGCCAACAAGAGGACCTCAATGGGCATGCGATGGTGCTAGCGGACCATGACCAAACCCTGGCACAACATCGCGAGACCGTGAATACCCATGGAAAAATTATCGAGGAACATGAACGTGATTTCTCGAGAATGGATGACTCCCTGCAGGAAGTGAACAGGCAGGTCGACCTTAAGTTTACCGCTTTGGACGAGGCCGTCAAAGTCTATGATGGGCGCATAGCCGATATGGAAAACCGAATGCGCACAATGGAGATCACTTTCCGTGATTTGCAGCGTCAGGTTAATGATAAGGTCGCGGGATTCGAGGCCAGACTCACCCGTATTGAGCGGCTACTAGACACACACGATTTAAAGAAAATGGCTGAAAGGATCAAGAAACTAGAAGAGACCACGCTTGATCACGGAAATCGCATCAAAAAACTGGAAACCGATATTGAATTGGAACAGAACAAGGTCGCTGACAACACCAAGGATCTGCAGGACCTGGGGATTGACGTGAATGACTACAATACGGCTCAGATTCAGGAAATCGCCAAATTAAAATTCGATACCGATAATTTAAAAACAAAAGAACAGCAGTTGCAGACTTCTTCGACCACCTTAAACGATGGGGCCACAAATCTCACTAGCGCAAGTGTAGAACAAGGACTGTTGCTGACAACCCTGCAAGCAGAGACC
>JBIKVD010000249.1:0-6630 GCA_044357055.1 Oligoflexales bacterium
ACATGAGTGAACTCAACATCGATGCCTCACTGGTTAAGAGCAATCAGTTAGGCATCACTCGAACCGAAGAAAAGCTAGTTGAGATGTCGAATGGCTGTATTTGTTGCACGCTAAGAGAAGATCTGCTCGTTGAAATAGCCCGATTGGCATCGGAGGGACGATTTGACTACCTTCTGATAGAATCGACAGGAATTTCTGAACCACTGCCGGTCGCGGAAACATTCACTTTCGCGGACGAGCAGGGAAAATGCTTATCTGACATATCTGCACTCGATACGATGGTCACTGTGGTGGATGGAGCGGCGTTCATCGATAACGTTAATCTGAGTGAAGATTTGCTAGAACTTGGTATGGCATCTGATGAAAATGACACTCGGACGATCAGCGATCTCCTGATCGACCAAGTAGAGTTTTCGAATGTCATTGTAATCAATAAATGTGATCAAATTTCTTCGGTAGCTCTTGCAAAATTGAAAGCTCTTCTGCTTAAACTCAATCCTGATGCGATACAACTTGAAACTAGCCATGGCCGCGTCGATCCGTGTGAAATCATGAACACAAGTCGCTTCGATTTTCAAAAGGCATCTGAAAACCCTGGCTGGCTTAAAGAAATACGTGGAGAACACACACCTGAAACAGAAGAGTATGGGATTACTAGTTTTGTCTTTCGAGATCAGCGTCCATTCCATCCTGAACGCCTCGAAAAATTCCTATGTGAGGCACAATCGAAAGGTATATTGAGGGCTAAAGGGTTCTGTTGGCTTGCTACGAGAAACGAGTATATGGGAATGCTAGCAATTGCCGGCCAGTCTTGTTTGCTTACAGGTTTCGGACGATGGTTGGCTACCATTCCACAAGAAGAATGGAATCTTTCAAGAGAAGAGATGCAAGAGGTAGCGGCGACCTGGCATCCTACTTATGGAGATAGGCAACAGGAAATTGTATTTATCGGGGTAAATCTAAACACCAACGTTTTAATTCAGGAGCTAAAGTCTTGCCTTCTAAACCAAGAAGAAATGGCTTTAAATCGCCATGATTGGGAAGCACTCCCAGATCCGTTCCCGGAATGGGTTTGGGAAGAGGAAAGTGAAAAAGTCGAGGCATCCGAGGCACTACAATCATGACTAATCCTTTAGAAATTAAGCTTGGTGGATTTGACGTATTGGTCATCGGTGGTGGACCAGCAGGTCTTTCTGCTGCCATGACTCTCGGGCGAGTTGGACGCTCTGTTTTAGTTTGTGATGATAAGCGTCCACGTAATGCCCCTTCTTCGCATATTAACAATCTACTAGGCCAAGACGGAATACACCCTGAAACCTGGCGAAGCAAAGTGCGAGAAGATCTTAAAAAATATGCATCAGTTCAAGTCATTGAAGACACCGTAAACAATATCATTCCTGAAGGCAAAACTTTTAAAGCAAGCATTGGACGTAATTTTCCTATCTCATTTCGAAAGTTAATACTTGCTTATGGAATTGAAGACCAATTTCCATCGATTTCAGGCATCAAAGAACTTTTCGGAAAAAAAATATTCCATTGTCCGTATTGCCATGGCTTCGAATACAAGGACAAGAGACTTGCACTCATAGCCAGCGGTGACCATGCATTCCATATGATGGTATTGTTGAGAGGTCTATCCGAAAATGTCGTTGTTTGCTCAAACGGAAATCACAATCTCCGCGAAGAGCACTCAAAAATCATAGAACGTCATAACATTCGAATCATTGAGGAAAAAATCGAAAGCATTCAAGAAACAGATAGAGACACTTTGCACATAATTTTGAAAGATGGTCGGAACATCGAACGAGATGCTGTTTCTATTGGACCAATCTTCCCCCTGAAGAGCAAGTCACCAATTGGCGATCAACTCGGTTGCAAAAAAACGGAGTTAGGCAATTTTATCGTGACCGAGCGAGGTGAAACTAATGTAGCTGGAGTCTATGCCGCTGGAGATATCGCTACCCAGGCTCACAGCGTACAATTGGCTAGTGTCCTGTCCGAGCAAAGCCGACACAGTCTGGGGCCTACATTTAGGATAGGGTCTCTGTGCCGTTCAGCGTGATTTGCCAGCCCAGTACTTCCTACGGTTTTTGTCTGTAACACGACGATCATGTTCGCGTCGAGCCTTTGGTTTTGCTGTTACCTCGCACAATATCCTAGCCAGCTAGCCTAGCTATTTTGCACGATAATCTGGACACCCCTCTAGGAATGGCATGCTTTTCTAGCAAGGTTTTGCTACTTCCCCTGGGCCTGAGCAATGGCTGCTCAGTGACGACTTAGGGAGGGTGGAGCGCTCAGTACGCTAATACTGAGCGCTCCGGCGATATCAGGTGCTGACACACACTGACGCGCCTTTGGCAGAGGTAGCTGCTCAAGGCAAAAAATTCAATTGGAATCGTCCGATTTGCTCCTGTGGCAGCGAAATGGTCTGGGGTCATGGCTTTGTCAGCCGGCATTTTGTGGGTCAGCCTGAAGCAGTTTACCTAAAGAGGTATCGGTGCCCTGGCTGTTCGCAGGTTTTCACCATGATTCCATGCGGTTTTGGACGGAGATTCCAGTCCCCGGTAGCGACCATTGTCCGGGCTATCTTTGAGCGTCTGACTCATTTGATTTGGCCCGCTGGCGTGACACGGCAGCGGGGTGGTCATTGGCTACGGAAATTTCTCAATATCTGTAGGATGGATTTTCCTGAAGATGAGCCTCTACGGGTTTTAGATCGACTCAGGGGCAACGGCATTCATTTTTTTGGCAGGAGTTAAGTAGCAAATATTTCTGACTTTGACGACCCCACCGTCTCTTGTCGGCGCATAAAATTCCAGACATCGCTATGCCAGTCCTCCAATCACAGAAAGCTATCTTGCTGTTCTGATAGAGGAGGACTTTGCCATGCGCGATGAAGTGGATTTAGCTATGAAGATTGCCACGTTTCGATTTGGGGTGATCGCTGATTTTGTTACCGGTGTCAGGCTGGGTTACGGTGACAAAGAGCGAAAGCTAGCTGAGAAATCACTACTTACCTATGAGATTCCAGGATCGATGCGGACGCGGGTGACGAGGGCCAGTATGCTGGCCTGGATTGCTGCCTATCGCAAGGGCGGCTACCGGATTGAGGCCCTCTGCCCCAGGCAGCGTATCGACAAAGGTGGCTTTCGCAGCATGGGTACGGCAGTGCGCATGGAAATCAAGCGATTGAAGCAAGAAAATCCCTACTACACCGTGCCGGTGATCATCAAAAAGCTGCGCCACAGCAGAGTCATTGCCGCAGATGAGGTCGTAAACAAGGCCACAATCTATCGATTTATACGCCTGGAATGCGCACCCAGCAGCCCTGATGAGGGAGTGGATCGACGCCGGTTTGAGGCCGAACACTCGAACGATATCTGGCAGTGTGATGTCTTGCATGGACCTTTGGTCCAGATCGATGGCTCGCCTACCCTCAAAAAGGCTTATCTTTTCGCCATTCTTGATGATCACTCGCGTCTTATTGTGTTTGCACAGTTTTATCCATCTGAAGATTTTAATTCGCTCAAACATGCCCTGCGCGAAGCGATATCTCGTCGAGGCATTCCACAGAAATTCTATGTCGACAATGGTGCCTGCTACCGCTCCGAGGATTTAGAACGTATCTTAGCCTGCCTCGGCACAGCACTAACGCACTCTCGCCCTTACAAACCTCAGGGTCGAGGCAAGATCGAGCGCTGGTTTAAGAACATTCGGGACTCCTTCCTGCCTCTACTACCATCAGAACCAATGACCCTAGACGCTCTTAACGAGCGTCTAGATCAGTTTGTCTCTGACTATCATAATGCCGAGCATTCGAGTATTGGTATGACCCCCTATGAGCGTTACCGAGCGGATCTTGCCTGCGTGCGCCCTGCGCCTGAAAGGCTGATTGACTACTTCCGCAGCCATGAGTGCCGCCGTGTGAGGAAAGATCGCACGGTGCGTCTCCATCGCAGGATTTACGAGGTTTCGGCAAAGCTGATTGATAAAACTATCGATCTGCTCTTTCATCCTGACGAACCAGATGTCATTGAAGTCCAGTATCAGGGTATGAGCCACGGCCTAGCCATACCTCTGGATCTCGCCGTCAATGCTCGTGTCGGAAGAGACTGGGGGACACAAGTGACAGTAAAGCGTGAAAAGCCAGAAGCCAAAGAAAAGCCGTCTGCAGAAGCTCCGCCACTAGCTGGTGGGCAGCTTTTCAATACCAGCGTATCCGAATATTTGGAGCATCAGGAGACGCAGGCATGAATCATCGGCAACATTTTGGCTTTAAGAGTGAGCCTTTCGCTAAGGATATCGCGACTAAAGACTTATTAAAGCTTGCGAGCATGATCGGTGTCAAAGAGCGCCTCGATTACTGTCTCAATTTAGGATGTGAGATATTGTCAAATTTAGTGGATCGAGACTATTGGTTGACGGCGATCTTTTCCCCATCCTGAAATCGAAAATCCACGCTGATTACGTCAGCTAATTGCTTGCTTCCTCTGAGCTTCTTCCATTTCTTCTCAGCACATTGCGCGAGTTTGAAGGCCATGCTCAGCGCGGCTTTTGCGGAGCCATGCCCTTTGGTGCGCTTGGTGCGAGATCTGCCACGCAAGCACTGGCAAAACCCCGCCCACGATAGGCTGGCGGCGTATAAACGCTGGAAATCGCGGCTCCATTCGGTGTGGTCCGAGCCTTGGCTGCCATCGAAACGATTTCTCCGTCTAAGTCCCAGATCAGGTATTTCTGGGACTTGACTCCGAATGCAACTAAGTCATGGAGGGTCTCACCCACAGGTCCCGCCATCGCTTCTGCAGAAAATTCCTGAATCATCCGCACCAGAATAGGCACTTCCGTAGGCTCTGCAAAGCGCGCATGGCCCAAGGGCAGCCGCGGTGCTTGGACATGCTGCAACTGAAAAAGACGCAAGCGCATAAAAAGCTCCTGCGCCTGCTGCGTCAACGCGCACCAATGATCGGCAAATTGCTGAGCCGTATCCGCATGAGCGGTCACACCAGGAGGCTGCATGCCTTCTCGGCAAACCAAATCTGCCAAATTGCTTGCATCGATCTGACTCAATTGGCTTAAGAGCATTGCATGCGGTGCATTCATCACCAGCAAGCCGCGGAGGCTGTCTTCCCTCAGAATCTTCGCCAAGACAGGTGGCTGTTGTGGGGAGAATGGTCCTGTTGCCAGAGTCTGCAACACCCCCAAGATCAAATTATTCTCAGCCTCATGACGACAAAGAAACGCCAGAACCTCCTTCTGAAAGGAAGTTGGATTCAATGCCCGGACAATTTTCAACATGGGTACCTCGTTTCTTCTTCCTTATCCTGATTTCTTCACATGTCAGATTTCTCAACTCTCCCAGATCATTTGGTCAACTGACAAGGTCCCAGATACGTGATCTGACTCTCAAGAATTCATCAAACAAACCGCTACTGGGCCTGTGAGGGGAAGAGTCTACCGTTACGACGCGCACTTCAGATGGTACAATGAAGGCAAGCTTCTAGCCCCCTGATTTCGTAACCGGGATGCCCAGGAAAAAAAATTCGGCTCCACTTTAGAAAGGACCTGTTACTATGGCACACCAACCCCAAGATCTCGGCAAGATTCTGCGGATTGCCATCCAAGATTTTATGCAATCAACTGGTGTCAACAACATAGAAGAAGTGCCTGCGCATGCGAGTTGTGACCTGAAGCAAACAGAGTTTTCGGCTAGTCTTGGTTTTGGCGGTGAGAAAATGAAGGGAGCGTTGATCATAGTGAGTCCAGCTTCCTGCTTGCAATTGACCAATCCACAGCGGGAGCAAGTGCCAATTCTCAGCGAGGCAGATCATCGCGACTGGGTCGGAGAAATGTCTAATCAGGTCGTGGGGAATCTGAAACGCGTCGCCGCCGGCTATGGAGTCGACTTTTCTTTGAGCACTCCCACGGTGATACGCGGCAGTTCACTCACGGTCTTGTCTGATGAGAACTCGGAGTTTATAAAACTGAAATTTCGCATTGGGGAACAAGACATACAGTTCTTTCTCAATGCCAAAGCCACCCCCGATGTCAGCTTCCAAGGCGAACCCACAGTCGTCGCCCATCAGGCAGCAGGGGGCGACGCCATGCTGTTTTGAAGGCGAGGATATATCCAGCCCGCCTATCAGATCCCTCTTGACATTAGGTCCTAATGCAAAATATTACCCCTCACTTGTAGTCCAACAAAGGTCGAATGGCCTAAATTGGTCATCGCTTTTTCTATTGGGGGCTTTCACGGATGAAAAAATTGTCTTTTGCCAGTATGGGCTTGCTTCTTGTTTCTGCGCTCTTGAGCTGTGGGGCAAATAACGATCACAGTGCAGGAAGCGCCGCCGCTGGCGGCGGTGATCTGCAAAAAAACTCCATAGGGAATATTCGCTATTGCACCTATCCAAAACCGGCACCAGGTTGCACCCCTCCTCCGCCCCGCAAACCAAGATAAGTGATAGGGCGGAGTGTTGAGAAAATGAACAGCTAGCTGGTCCCAGGCCTCTGGATTGGAATTTTAGAGCAGGACTGGCTGTAGGGTAATCAAGCACTGTTACGGGACTAGCCCCACCCTAACCAATGACCTAAAAAGCGCCCTATGGGGCTCTCATAAGGGTCCTTTCTTTG
>JBIKVD010000250.1:0-6625 GCA_044357055.1 Oligoflexales bacterium
TTGGTGCTATAGGGCTGAAAAGACAACTGACCATCCAGCATATGGACCATGCGCCCGTGCATGGGAATGGCCTCTGCCATGATATCATCTGCAACCCCAGCATATTCCAACGCGCGAATACCTCTAGCTGAAATAGCTAGATTGATGGAGCGACCAGCAGACAGACGGTTCTTGCGCAAATCAGGACGTCGTTCAAAGATCTGAACATTGTATCCCCGTTTGCCAAGAATGATGGCCAGTAATGACCCGGTCAATCCCGCTCCAGCAATGATAATATTTTTCATACTTCGGCTCATAAGTGGTTCCCTTTTAGGTGCGTCGCAAGATGGTAGACATCCTGGAAGGAATTATATAAAGGCGCTGGCGCCACACGGACCACGTTAGGCTGCCTAAAATCGCAGATAATATTCGCTTTCTGCATGCGCTCCAAAAAAATCTTGCTGGGTTCTGTTATACGCAATGATAACTGAGCGCCCCGCTCGTTTTCAGAGGATGGAGTGATAATGGCTATCTGACTCCCCTGCTTTTGTTCTGGAAGTTGGGTCAGCAAGGACTCCAAGTAGCTCGTCATTTTTTTACTTTTTTCGCGAAGTTTCGCCATGGTTGCGGCAGAAAATATCTCTACCGAGGCGCGCAGAGCTGCCAGCTGAAAAATAGGCGGGTTGCTTAGCTGCCATGCCTCGACCGTTGGCATGGGATCAAAATCCGGTCCCATCAAGAAACGGGTTTGCTTGTTGTGTCCCCACCAGCCTTCAAATCGAGGCAAACTCTTATTCCCCAGATGTCTCTCATGGACAAAAGCCCCGCCAATAGTCCCTGGGCCCCCATTAAGGTATTTGTAGTGGCACCAGACGGCGAAATCCACCTGATGATCATGAAGCTTGAGGTCCACATTTCCCGCGGCATGGGCGCAATCAAAGCCGACGATCGCTCCCGCGCGATGAGCAGCTTCTGCGATACTTTTGATATCAAAAAGCTGGCCCGTCAAATACTGCACCGCTCCGATCATTACCAAAGCCAGTTCATCTCGATTCTCATCAATGGTTCTGAGTACGCTTGACTGATCCAATAGGTCCGCACCCGGTTCTGGAGCTACCTCAATGAGGTCCTCAGGTCTGCAACCATGAAAGCGAAGTTGGGACTTGACGGCGTAGTAATCGGAGGGGAACGCTCCTTTTTCAATCAAGATTTTTCGACGGACTCCGTTGGGTCGATAGAAGCTGGCCATCAGTAAATGGAGATTTGTGGTCAGGGAGTTCATGGCCACCACTTCCGCCGCCTTACCACCAACGACACTGGCCAGAGGTGAGCTGACGAATTCGTGGTAGGAATACCAAGGGTGTTGGCCCTTAAAATGCCCTTCAACCGCCAAATCCGCCCAGGTCTTTAGCTCCTCCTGAACATAAATTCCTGCATTTTTTGGCTGGAGCCCAAGAGAATTACCACAGAAGTAATGCAAGTCCCGACCCTGATCATTCTTGGGAATATAAAATTGCTGACGAAAGGAGGCTAGAGGGTCATCATGGTCTAGAGCTCGTGCATGTTCTAGTGTGTGAGTCTTCTGAGTAGGGGAAGGGGTCACGATCATTTCCTTTTTGCGAATTTGCCCCGAGCATTTGGCAAGAGTCGTTACTCGCCACGTTCCAACTTCATTCATCAGTACGCAGCTACTTCGGATTGGTCACAGGCATTTTGTTGCTTTGAAGATGCTTGTGTCCGCATTGACTACATAAGCTGTTTTTCTCATCCGCCCAGTAACGCGTAAAAACCGGGGGAAGCTGGCGAACAATATCCTCGACATGAAAAAACTCTTCGTACAATTTGTGGTCGCATTTTTCGCAAAACCACTGAAACCCATCCTCTATCTTTTTCTCACGATATAGCTCGATCACAAGTCCCACCGAATCCGCCGGACGTCGCGGCGAATGGGGCACAGCGGGAGGCAACAAAAACATTTCTCCTGGACCAATCAGGATCGAGCGCCTTTTTCCCCCATCCATAATGACAACCTCGATGCGCCCTTGAAGCTGATAAAAGAGTTCTTCCGATTGATTCACATGGAAATCGCTGCGAGCGTTGGGTCCGCCCACGCACATAACTATAAAATTGGCGTTATCTTTAAATATCACCTGATTATTAACTGGTGGTTTGAGCTGATCTCGGTGTTCCTCAATCCAGGCTTGCAAGGAAAATGGTGGGCTGATAGTCACATAGGCCTCATGTTGCTATTTGACGCACTGATGGGTCGACGGGTACCCGTAGCCCTGATATGTATCAAAATCGCGGGGCCTCCGCTAGCGGAGCTAAAACCAAGATTCTATGAAACGCCGAGGACAGACAATATCTTGAAAAGCCAAAATAAACAGAAGGTTATCAATGAAAAGATCCGCCCGGAGCTCGCCGGCGAGCGCATGGATCAGGCCCTGGCAAAACTCTTGCCCGAAATGTCCCGCCGCGCGATCCGCAGATTGATCGACCAGGGAGCGGTCTATAAGAACAAAGCTCGCGTGCGGGTGGCTTCCCGCACGGTCATGCTGGGTGATAGCCTAACTATTTATCTGCCAGATCCCGGGAGTGCTTCTGATCCTGGCAGGGCTCCGTCCCCAAAAGAACCTTATCGTTTGAATCCCACGAGCATTATACAGAGCGAACAAGAGCTATTCGTGGTCAATAAGCCCGCAGGAATTCCTTCACAAGCAACGCGAGATCAAGCCGTTTCTCATATGGAAAGAGCGGTAGCGCTGTACTTTCGCCAGCAAAAACTGGAAGGCAAGCCAATCCTCGCCCATCGCCTGGACAAGGAAACGTCAGGAATCCTTGTCTTTGCGACGTCCTCCCCCACCGCTGCCCATGTCTTTGCTCAATTCAAAAACAAGACCGTGATCAAAGAATACCTCGCCATTAGTTTTGGCTTGCCCCGCTGGCAAACTCATGAAGTTAGCAATCATCTATGCACCTTATCTGAAGGAAAAGGTATGGTCAGGGCCGTGCATGCAGGAGGCAGGACTGCCATAACCCACTTTCGCGTTCTGGCAACGCGACCTGATCTAGGCTTGTCATTGATCGCCGCGCGTCCACTCACAGGACGCTCTCATCAGATTCGGGTGCATCTAAGCGATCTGGGACTGCCCATTGTCGGTGACAAACGATACTTGCAGAAGCAGCCATCTGACGGGCATGAGCAAGCCTTAAGCGCAGGGCTGGAGCGGCACATGCTTCATGCTTGGCGCCTCTCCTTTCCTAGTCTCAGCGGAAAGTTCTGTCACTATTTTTGCTGCCCACCAGACGGGTCGTTTCTCGAATTGATGAAACTGTTCTCTCATCCAAAACTCTAAGCCACCCTCGTCTTCGCCTTCATTTTCCTCAGTTAGTCAGCGTCATCCTCAGTTAGTCAGCGTCATCCTGAGCGCAGCGAAGGATCTCGGGAAATGCGGGGATCCTTCGCTGCGCTCAGGATGACCCGTCCGACTCTCCTCTATTGCTTACGAACCCGGAGCACCGCAATTAAGCCATAAGACCAGGCTGCTTTGGTCTCGGCTATCCATGGTATTCCCATAAAAGGAATGTATTTTTTTGCCACTCAGGACCGCTAAAATCCTCACTTGCCACGTTTGCACTCCCTCCAGGCTATCAAAGTTAAGCCCCTCCGGTGTCCCGAGGCGATCGGCTTCGACAAGATCCTGCGAATGGCAACTCGTGCAATGCTCCAGCAACAATGGCTCTGCAAATCCCTCATAGTTGAGGTTCGTACCATTTGGGCAATTCTTATCTCTATTTTTGTCTACTAACTTTCGATTATCCAAAGGGGCCGGATCTGCCCTCAATCCTGGTGGTGTGCTCTTTCCACCCGTTTCACCAACGCCGCAGCCGAGACTAACAAACAGCAAAAGCGTCAGTAAGGGAGACAAACAGAGCATTCGGCACGACCATCTCATGAATCATCCTCACTGAGCATAAGGCTAAGAGGATTCACTTTTCCTAAAAAACTTTGGTAGGGTACAGCATACCGCAAATACAGCGCGGCAAAGATATGCTTAAAGAGCAAGACCTCTCGCCCTGATTCAACTTCACCAAATAGTGGATTGATGGGCACGGCACGCAAAAGGTCATCTGTGCTCCCAATGGAGGTACCACCTTGCAAACCAGGCCCAATAAGCATGGCGGAGGTGTATGGCCAATGCCCGTGATTGCCGGCGATCGCTTTTGGCGCCCGTCCAAGGTTAGAACTGACGATGATAAGCAGCTTTTGCTCAAAGCCATCCGCAGCAGCAAGAGCCAGAACTTCGTTTATTGCGTTAAACAGTTGCTCGAGCAGCTCAGACTGCATCGCTTTACTCGAGCTGTGAGTATCCCAATCGACTCCAGCGATATCCAAGCCTACCGTGGCTGCTGACGACAAATCCGTCTGCAACATCTTGTAAGCAAAGACGACTTTTTTATTAAATTCATGCACATTTGGGTCTTTGGACCAATGGGTGTCAAGCGCGTCTCGCAGCACGGAAAGTCGGGTGACATTGAGATATCCATGCAGACTCTGCTGGTATACCGCAGAACCGATGGGTGTGCTCTCCATGATACGGGCAAATTCGCGGAAGGCAAAATTCTTTGCCATTTCCCTGCCGTCATCGGAAACGGGCGCACCTAGACTAGCATCCGCCAAGGTTGCTGCGATATTCTGAGAATTGACACTGACGCTCATATCTAGGAAGTCATCAGAAAAATTTGGCAAATCTAAAATTAAATGGGGGATGATCGTGCGTTCGACATTATTGGCATAATAACTCAAATAGGAAGTGAATTTTCCTCTTTTGAGATGCGCCGTCCCCAACAGTGAGCGAAAACCTGCCTCTTGAGTGATCCCTTCCATATAAATTCCCTGAACAATGGTGGTCCGATCACCAAAATCAGTAAAGAATTTTTGGACGCTGGGGCGACTGCTATGGTGAACAAACGCAAGACCTCCGGCTCCTTGCTGGAGCGAAGCCCCATTTTCTTGCTCAACAAGCGCTGACCCTAACTTGGGATCGAAAACCAAAGTGCTGTCCCACCCTCCAGGAATCACCAAGTGTAGTATTTTGGGTGGCGCAAGCTCTTCCGCGGCATGTGAAACGGGACAAGCAAGCAGCAATGTGACAATCAATAAAATCTTTTGCTGCATGAGCTGATACTCCCCTCTCATGAAAACTCACCTCTAATAGTATAAAAAGTGCGGACTAAGTAAGATGGCTGTGACGATCTGTTTCCACCCTTCTAGCCTTGCGCTATCATCTATCCTGGGAGTCGAATGCCAAATATCCGATAAATCCACGATGGTCGGCGAATCCGTCGCCAACACGAGACTCGTAAACAGGTAGAACAAGTGAACGATTTGTGACTCAACCGTTGCGTCATCCCATTGACTAGGGTCTTGTCCCAATTTGGTAAAGAAAATTCTGGCGCTCGAAGGAGTATCCTCATTTAGTTCATCTTCAACCAGAAAATCTGCAAAATAGCCTGCGAGATAGAGCATTTCTTCCAGCGAATGAAAATCCAAGCCCTCACTTTGGTTGGTGATCGACAACTCTGTAGCTAAACGTGCAGCAAAGGGTCTTGGGATCTCTTTTAGTTTTGGACTATGTTTGCTAAGAATATCCCGCATTTGTCGCGGCAAAAGGATGCGCACCTTCTTCTCGGGTAGAGCTTGCAATTGCGTCGAATCAACATTTTCATAAAAGGATGGTTGCGACAGCATAAATTGCACCACATCACCTGGTTTCTGCGTGGCGAGGTATCGTGCTTGGGCCGTCGCCAGGAACGCCGGATCATTGTCGCCAAAATTTCTGCGCAAATATATTTTGCTTAAATGTTTTACCAAACAGGCTCCTAAACGAGCATCACGTGCAAAGTTCTCGACAAGAGTCGCTGAGGTATCAACTTCTGCGGTGAAAAACTTAGCATTCAATGCTGTGGGATGCTCTGCAATAAGGAGCCATTCAGCTATGCCGCCTGAACTTTCTCGTTGGGGTAATACCGTGGCAAGCGTATGGATACTTTGATGACAACTCGCACAGCTGGGCGCACCGAGGGCGGTGGTGGCATCAGGGGCAAACCAAGCTGGGTCAAGGACAAGAAAGTCATGGGCCGCTACATGATCATCACTGCTACACAAAAAATTGTTGAGAACTTGTGCGCTATAACCTGTGGAACCAAATAGGTGGTCCCTAGTATTTGCAAGTCGCGCTGCATTGGAGCTTGCCAACCCAAAAGCTAAGCGCTCTGAGCTGTAGGTTCCGAAAGACATTTCAGTACCAGGCCAAAGGGCGCTTGTAGGCTCAAAGTCCAGCCCTAGAACTTCCTGGTGTACCAAGGAAGCTCTCCCTTGGAACCAGTGGGAATATGGCCGATTTTGCTGCAAAAAATAAAGAATCAGAAAGTAGGCTTCATCAAGAATTTTTTTGTTCGTTGCCGTATCCATTCCGGCGACAAATTGTGAGTTCCCATCTCTTGCTCCTTGGCTATAGCTCTCGGACCATTTCCAAGACTCAAGCAGCTCTCGTGCCAAGGTAGCTGAAAAGGAAAAGTTCCCCAATAATTGCCTGGACACCTGGTCCAGCGTGGTACTTCCTTTGGTGACTTCGTCCATAAG
>JBIKVD010000252.1:0-6580 GCA_044357055.1 Oligoflexales bacterium
CAGGCTGCCGTCATTCCGGCAGTTTGATCTTTTTGGGTCGAAGGATTAAGTGAACAGTCGGGGGCTATGCTAAATGAGCATTAACCTGAGAGGGGGACCGAGGTGTGCTCTGATCCGGCTCCAATGGTACGGTATAGCAAGGTCGCGGAGGGGTCCCTTGGGCGGTATTTGAATTCTTTAAAATCTGAGGTATTGCAGGCTGCCGTCATTCCGGCAGTTTGATCTTTTTGGGTCGAAGGATTAAGTGAACAGTCGAGGGCTATGTTAAATGGGCATTAACTGACGGGACAAGTCCAGACAAAACCGTTAGCTACGTCAATCTGGCTCTTAACCAGTTAATCGTACAGTGTTATTGCCGCACGCAGATGCCCGTTACCGCTGAAGATGAACCGGAAGGCCCAACCGGTGCACTGGACCCGCCGGAGAACGAGCAAACGAGCCTAGCGTCCTCGCATGGGATATTGGGAGTCCCAAAGACACCTGTGCTGCATTGCGAGCCTTCACCGGGGATAGATTCCGGCAGGATGGTAAATGGCTTTATAGCACTGTGTTAGGCGGCCCGGAGTCGAGTCCGTAACAAAATACAACACTTCTTTCGCTTCATTCCATGCTTGATCAAGGAAAGTGATCTCCACCGCCAGAACGCTTCCGGACCGGCTAAGTACGGCGGGATTTGTTAAATAGGGGCATTGGTCATTATGTTCCATGGCCTCATACCGATCAACGGTCTTAATATTTATTCCCTGCACGGTTTCATATCCGCTGACCAATGCTTGAAATTCGACATTGGAATGCAGACCCGAATAGAGATCGAGAAACGCCGACGGTATGGCAAGGGCCAGATTCGGAATGAGAGACAAGGATAGCACGGTAAGCATTTTTTTCATTTTTTTACCTCAAATTTCGCTGTTGAAATGTTAAATCTTCGGGACCACTCAAGATCCAGTCTTTTGAATCATCACTGGAATCGCTAGATACAGTCACGTATCTTGTGTTGGCGCATTGTACGATTTGTCTTCCACAATTTCAATGAGAATGAAAGCAATAATTTCAGGCGGATAAGAAAAACAAGAGCAGTTTCCATTTTACGTGAGCTCCTGTCGAATCGATGCAAAGACGCCTGAATTGGCGCCTGGATTGCGTATTTTTTCAGGTCATCCCATGAAATATTTCAATTAATGAATTTCAGATTTGCTGAAAGGCGAAAAGTTTCCATTTTCGACAAAACGCGGTTATGGCTGGTAGGAGCACCGCATTTTAGAATTCGAATTCCTGCTGTCCAAGTTTGGACGGAGTCACGGGTGGTGGCCTTGCGGGATAGTCGATATGGCTCAGAAATCGCTCAATGACATCGTGCGATTGGATGACGGCAACGAATCGCATGGATTTGGCGTGGCACCAGGGGCAATTGTTTATATCGATGCCAAAAACCCGTTTCAGCAGCTGATGCCATTTGAATTTGAGTTGTTTTGGCAGTTCATCATCTGAAGGGGATTTTGGCTTTAGCTTGGGAGTGAGAACGATGAGGTCTCGTAATTTATGGCACGGCGCGAATATTCCTGCATACCTCGTCAAATTGAATCTTGGTATGGGAACCAAAGCTACCAATTTTTCCAAGAGCTCTTCGGGGCTTAATTTTATGGCTATAGTGCCGTCATTCCAGGGCGTTTTCAGCGTATAACGGAGGTCGGCATCTACTTCCTGTGTCAACCTTTTGTGAGAGAATGGTCCCCGAGCTGTATACCTAATCATCTGTTCCAAAGCCTCTCGGCGATGTTTTTTTATCAGGGTATCCGCGTGTAGGGTGAATCCGTTCACGGCAACACAATTTGGTTTTGTGGTAACAGGGACGTCTTCTTCATAGCCAAAAGCCCGATGAATTAGGTGTTTGATCGTTCTAACTTTTTGGCCGCTGCGCTCTCCGAAGGCGATTCGTTGTTTGATGGATGCCGCCATGGCTCTGGCGTGTTCCGGATGTTCTTCAAATAAAGGATCCAGTCCGGTACCTAAAGTTTCTTCTGGGACGGAGGCATCCAAATATCCAAATTTCCGCAGGCTTTTTATTGATTTCACGGCGATTATTTTAATCACCTGATGGAGTTCGGCCTCTGTCGGTGATTTCGCCTTTATGAATTTTGGCTTAAGATTCTGTTCCGAGCGGTCTTTATAGGCTCCGTCCATGGCGAGAATGTGAAAGCGATGGCGATATTCTTCAATTCCGACGCGCCTTCGGCCCGGTTCTCCACTGGTTTCCCTGCCGGAAAGCGCGGATCGCGGCGTCGATCCTCAGGACCGGTCGGTATACGATGCGGCTGAACACGGCCAATGCCAGAACGGAGGAAATGGATTTCGGAAAAAATAGAAGAATCACATCATATGTAGATGCTAAAGAGGCTCTAGAAATGCTGTCTCCCTATCGAACGGAGCACATTAATCGCTTCGGGAATTATACCTTGAACCTGGAAAAGCGAAAAGCAGCCGAAACCTCTACCACCAGTCGCAAGGCCCGCTGTGGCAAGCCGCGTCGCAATCCTAGAAACGTCGCCCGACGGCGCTAGTGAGTACAGCCGTTGAGCCGCGGTCCCAAATGCGTACTGTGAGTCCGAATTGACCAAGGCGTGCTCTAAGCAGGATCTTGGTCTTTTCCAGATCATCCGGACTGCGGAAAAACAAGCAGAGGAGTGTCAGCAGATGGATCCTCCCCTTCTACTGCTCTCAGAACTGTACGTGAGCCTCTCGACTAATACAGCTCCGTTATCCAGTCGGCGATCCAAGGCCCAATCGCCAGTGCACAAATAGGTTAACTTGGTCATCACATCGCTGGATTTCCCTTTGCCGTCAGGAAAATGGCCAACGAAGGGCAAAAACGACCGATTGACGTCATATTATTTGTAAGGTAAAATTGAATAAATTTAAGAAACTTCATTTAATTTGGTAAAAATGAAAAAAGATTTCTACGTAAGATATTTTTCTGAAATAAAAATTGTTTGGTTCCTTTTTTTGCTGCCATTAATTTTATTTCAATGCCGAACCTTTGAATCAGAAACTGAAACTAAATCACTTAAAGGGACACAATCAGGTGAGAAATTAACTGATGGTACTTTTTTTATCACTTGTAAAGACGGCACAAAACAAATTGCAACATTTGAACAAGTAAATAATCCGGATGCTGAAAAAGATGGTATTTGCGATAGTGCTCCCGTTAAATTGGGTAGTTTTGTATATTCAGAGTCCGAATGGAACGGATATTTCCTAGATGGAATTCAAGAAGGAAATTTAGAAACTTTCCCCCTTAGCAGTTTAAAGGCTAGTGCAAAATATACTTGGCAGTGGAATTTCCAAATCAAGCCTGAAGAGCTTTCTGGACTCTTTGATAATTTTACTGCTGTGTTTACCCGAAAAATTAGAGTGGATCGCGCCGAATATGAAATCATAGGCGATCATGACGATGATCTTTTGGTTTTCTTGGATGGAAAAAGAATTTATGAAGTAAATGAATCTGGCGGTAAATCAATTCGTATCAATACGGATGCTGGTTTGAAAGATTTAAAGCTAATTTTAAAGGAACGAGCTGGTAGATCTTTCCTCAATTTTCAGATAAAAAAAATCCAAGATGTGGATATTCCAGATAGACCTGAAGGACCTGGACCCAATGATCTATCTTTTGTTCATCAGCTATTCTCTCCCTTAGAGATAATTTGCGAGAAGCAGGCTGGGTGTAATTTGCGAGAAAAACCTGCTAGGAATGCTGAGAATTTATCATCTATAAGAATTATTAAAGTTCTTCAATACAAGGAACGAGTGACAGCTTTATATTATGGAAAATATAGTGATTCAGCTACTTATAAAACCTGGGTTTGGGTAAGAGATAGCGAAGGAAACCTGGGTTGGTTTTGGAACGAATCTTTGCAAATTCCTGAAGGATGATCTATTTTATAGAGGGAAACGTGAAATGGTTGTGAATTTTAGAATATTGTTGGCTTTTTCTGTAGTTTTTTGCCTAACGTCCAAGCTTCTCGCTCAACAAGATTTTTCAGTTTTTAAATCTCGATTAAGTGCTTGTTCTGATGTAGATACCAAGTGTATGTCCAATGTTTTATTGGATGCTATTCAGCATTCTCAACCTGTTCTCGGAGTAAAGGTAATATGTAGGTGTTGGGCCCAGGGGGGGCCTGGACAAATAAGAATAGAGTTTAGAGACCCTTTAACTGGAAATACTAAAGACTCTACCTATTTAGATGAATATAGTAACATGGATGAATGTGTTAGGATAGTGTTAATACACCCCTCCTGTAAGAATTGACAGGTTGTCAAATTATGTACGGGCTTCTGGAATATTAGATAGAGGCTTTTTCCATGAAAATAAGTAATATTTTTTCCAGTTATGTAATATCTTTTCTATTGATAAATTTTCTATTTTTCTGCAGAACTCCTGAAAAAGAAGATTCAGGTATAAGAGCGGCAAATGGTATTAATAGCTGGGACGCAGTTGATGGCGGGTTTGTAGTAACCTGTGGAGATGGTCGCAAGCAATTTGTAACGCAAGAACAATTAGATAAAAAAGATGCAGACGATGGAATTTGCCCAGCGGAAAGTTTCAAGCTTTATGCATCTAATATCTTGGATCAATTAGAAAGAAAAGCTCCGAAAGGTTCGTTAAATCCGGAATTTATCATTGCCTGTAGATGTGTCCCAGATGGAAACCGCGTACTTCTGGAACGACAAGAATATGATTCTGTAACGGGAAGAAGATTCAACTATAAATATTTGAAAGTCTATAATAATCAAAGTGAATGTAAAGTCGAATTATTAACTCATTCAGACTGCCAAAATAACTGAGTTTTCATTTGCATATTCACGTTGGTAACTTTTTCTTACGATATTCGATAAGCCACCTCTGTTAGTCCTCCATCATAGACGTCAATTGAGAGCCATGCTTGGATGCTGGCGTTCGGATTCGCTTAACTGAGGGAGTTGGGAAGGCATACGGCATTGAAGCATAACATGTCAATTTTGCAAGCTATTTCTGCCAGGCACGCACCCTGCGGTGCACCGTGAAGGAAGCGCCTTCAAACAAAAGGCTCAGCTCCGCCATGGTGATCGTGGTGCTAACCGGCTCCCGGGCGAAGTTAAAATCGGCGCGCAGGCTGCCGCCTTCAAAAAGACGGCACACGAGAAAAAGCCCCAAACGGTCTCCCACCAAGGCTCGCAGCTGCGTGTAGTCGCTTTTGAAAACACCACACAGACCCCGGCATAGGGTCCGCCCCCCGACGAGCATGCCGCCATCACTCTATAGAGCGTATTCCCAGGACCAAAGGAATTCATTTTCGGAATAATCCGTGGAGGCGAAAGTAAACCCACCATATCGCTTTCTAAATGCTTGTTCCTTCAGGTCAATGTTCATGGTGCCACCTGCTATTGTAACACCGAATGTCCCGTCACCGTGGGAATACCGAGCCGAACAGGATTCCCACTCTCCCAACAAAACCGTTCGGAACGTCCGGTAGCCAGATCCCACCGATAAGCTCTTGTTACCCATAAATTCGGAGAAAATCCTGACCTCTTCAATCACACGATCAGTGCCGGGGATCTGATCTAATTGGGTCCTTACGAAGATTTGAGGGCAATTGCCCGATTCGATTCTCAAGGGTAAGGGAATCATGGAATTGGAGTGACTTCGAAACAGGGCAGTGTTGTCGACAAGCAACGGGAGATCGGAATTATCGAACTCAGATAAGCAGATTTCCACTTGAATATGGCCGGCATCCGAAGTTTCTTGGTGTACATGCAGCCTTTCCGGCAGGTTAGAATCATTGGAGACGATAGTCCAATCGCTGGCAATGAGGCGACGAGACAAATTGGAAATCGAGCGGATAGGACAATGTAGAAAAGCAGCGTCCAACCACGACGGATGATAATTCCTCAAGGGAAAATCCGTGCCGTTGGACCTCGAAGGTCAGCTACTGGTAAATGGTTATATTAATTTTAACTATTTCAGTAATGCAATGGAGGACGCTGCCATGACAAACTATATAGGACTTGATGCCCATAGTAAAACCTGTACTGCTGTTGTGATCGATGGATACGGAAAATTCAAACAAAAACAGCAGTTTAACACTTCAGAAAAGAATCTTCTCGAATTCATAAGGCAGATTAAAGGGCCTAGGAATTTAGCCTTAGAAGAGATGAATTTGTCGCATTGGCTCTATGTATTACTAAAGCCAGAAGTCGAAAAATTGGTCATCGCTCATCCAGCTCATCTTGGCAAACACCGGGGTCCAAAAAATGATCATCAGGACGCACTTCGATTGGCGGAAGCATTGAGAATGGGTTCGCTTACCCATGTTTATCATGAAGAATCTGCGCTATGGAAACTCAGGACGGTTGTACAATCCTACCTGGATTTTACCGGCGACCTCGTCCGAACAAAAAATCGCTATAAGGCTTTGCTACTGTTACCTCGCAATATATCCTAACCATCTAGCCTAGCTATTTTGCACGATAATCTGGACACCCCTCTAGGAATGGCATGCTTTTCTAACAAGGTTTTGCTACATCCCCTGGGTCTGGGCAATGGCTG
>JBIKVD010000253.1:0-6570 GCA_044357055.1 Oligoflexales bacterium
GAGCCATGCCCATGAAAGTTGACTATTGCAAAATGATAGCCGCGATGCTCGTTTTCCTATCTTGCGGTCATGAAAATAAGAGTGACGATGGCTCAGAACTTATGTTGCAGCAGCCCCACGACTACCACATTACGCATCAAAAGCAAGCTTGCGAGACGGCTGCTATCCTCCGTGGGATCGAACATCAGCAGGAAAAATTGAGTGAGGGAGAAATTCAATTGGCACTGTGCATTGGCTATTTCGAGAGCAAGTACAATGCTACCACGGTTGGCGCGAACCGAGACGGCTCCGGCAATGTGACTTCCAGGGACTGGGGCGTCTTTCAAATCAATGACTATTGGCAAATGAGAGATCCCAAAAAACCCACATGCCACCGTTTGGGTCAAAAAGAAGCCTTGCGTTACGATCCAGCTGAGAATGCCAGGTGCGCAGTGGAAATATTCGTGGGCCGTGGTAAAACCTTTAGTGCTTGGGCAACCTGGGATGCCTATTGTCGTCACGAACGATATCAACGACCGGTATCCTGCCCAGGGTTGACGACCTCTCCCGCTATGAAACCTGAGCCAGTTGTACCAAAAGATCAAAAGGTCGCGAGTCAAAAACCTTCCTCCGAAATTATGTGCGAAGTGAAAGGCGGCCCACAGGAAACTTTGGCCACATGGATGAAAGGGTGCAAGAAGCATCAGAATAACAATCGAGATACTTGCGTGCTCTTTTGCAAAGGATCTTGCAACTCAGACGAAAGCATCTGCAAGAAGGCCTTTGACCAAGGTTAGCAGCAAGCAAAGAATTCCTGCGCCTTCGACCCAGAGTAAGGACACAGCATGAGGCACCAGCCGGTCTACCTCATGGGGCTCTTTCTAAGCCCTCGATAGATAGTGACAACTCCCCTGATCACTACTGAAGAAGCATCGCCATAAAGACGTCAAATTCCTGATGCGGCCTGCCGTCAGGGTGGATTATGCATTCCGAGGGATCGCGGTCGCAGACATGACCTTGGGAACAGAATCGAAAACCAAGCCCAAAAACCAACCTCGAGACGAAGACCCAGGAAAGTGCTTGTGGATCGCGAGCCCACTTAAAGAAGAAAAGGCAAAATATTGATCTTAATAGCCCGAAACCTCGAGAAGAATCGTGTTTGTTGACACTGAGACAAACGGACGTCAAAAAACTGCGCTATTTTAGCGCAGATCGCAAATCTAAACACAACCATAGGATCAAGCCAATGAACCTTACCGCCAGCCCTCCGGTCAAAGTCCATAAGAAAGATCTAGATACAAAGGAATCAAAGGGAGATTTTCCGGCTAGCCACGAGTCTTGTTTGCCAGCTAGTGAACACCCTATCTGCATCGCCGTTCAAGCCTGGATTGCGGAAAATCCACGTGCCCGCAGTGTTGCAACTCTTTCCCGCCGAACCGGCATTAACGCACAAAAACTTCGCCGCATGATTGTGGGAGAAAGCGAGCTAAGTTTTTCCGTTGCGAGCAAGGTAGTTGCCACCATTTTAGCACCTAAGGAAGCTTACGATGTCATTAGTCGCACATGGCCTGAAGAGGCCGCGGCGCTCGAACTCATTATTACAAAATATCACGGCGCGAGGGAAAACTTATCGGTGACTAAGGAGGTGACGCCCACAGCGGCTTCCTTGCAGATCTTTGGCTTGGCGGCCCGCATGAGCGGTGTATCGGTCGAAGAAGTAAAGAATATCTTTGGGCGCCCAGGGCTAGACGTCCTATCGGACATGACAGAGGCAGGAATACTGCGCCGAGATGTTAAGAGCGCGCACTACTTTGGTATTTCTTGGCCTATGTTGAAAGCCTCTGATATTCTCAATGGCGCTAGAGGAATCCTCGATATCTATTCGTCGCAATATCCCTATAGTCAAACCGAGTCGCCTCTGCACATACGTTTTGCTAGCATAAGTTCAAAGCACCTAACGCTTATCAAAGATCTTCAGCGTCAATACCTTTACCAACTGGATGAAATTTTGAAGATCGATACCAGCGAGGATCACACCCCTGTTTTCATCTCATTTTGTTTAGCGCAAATGCATGAAAATCCAAACCCCCTTGACTCGTGAGAACTTGATTTAAAAACAATCTAGATTCTGAGAAAGGAATAAGAGCGTCTGCAGAGTTCAGTGCCTCCTTGACATTCCTGCTAGGGGCTCTAAAGTGTGCCATGTCCCGGCACTGTTCTGCGCAGGGCAAAAACATAGGACGGAGATTACCACATGAAGGCACTTCTTGTATTATTTCTAACATTTTTCAGTGGTTGCGGGATTCAATCCATTCCTCAAGCAAAGAATGAAGTAGAAGCAGCTTTCGCCGAAGTTATGAGTCAGTATAAGCGCCGGGCGGATCTGATCCCCAATCTGGTTGAAAGTGTGAAGGGCTATGCTTCCCACGAAAGAGAGACCCTTGAGGCTGTCACCTCGGCTCGCGCTCGGGCAACAAGCTCTAATATAGATCCCACCAAAATGAGTCCTGAAGCTCTTGCAGAATTTCAGCAAGCACAAGGGCAATTGTCCCAGGCCTTGGGTCGCCTCATGATGATTAGCGAAAACTACCCGCAGCTTAAAGCCGATCAAAATTTCCGTGATCTGCAGGCCCAAATTGAAGGCACCGAGAACCGCATAACCGTCGCGCGCAATCGCAACATTGAGAGCATTAAGAATTTCAACAACCTAATCACCGTTCCTCCTACCAGCTGGACCAATAGTCTTCTATACCACCATGAAAAGCTGCCACAGTGGGGAGTGTCTGATGCCGAGGCAGAGCAGATTCAAAATGCACCGAAAGTTAGTTTTTAATGAAAGGTAGGTCGTCGCTCACCCAACAAAATTCGGCGCGAAATAGTTTTTTTCACTCCCTCCTAGTCTATTCTGCACTTGGCCTTTGTTTGATGCTAAGTGCTACTCAACTGGCGGCCCAAGACCCCATTTCAATCCCCCCCCTAAAGTCTGCTGTTACTGATTTGACCCAATCCTTAAAGCCGCAAACGAAGCAAGAATTAACCCAAATCATCCAGCAGGTTTGGCGGCAGGGCGAGGGGCCACAGATTGCTGTGTTGCTATTGCCCACATTAAATCAGGAACCCATCGAAGCCTTTTCGATTCGCGTCGCGGATATTTGGAAGCTTGGGGATGTCAAAAGAGATGATGGCGTCCTCTTGCTCATAGTTACCACGGACCGGCAACTCCGCATCGAAGTCGGTGCTGGACTGGAGGGTGAGCTCACAGATCTTGCCAGTAATCGCATCATTCAGGACCAAATGATCCCTCTGCTTCAACGCAGCAACCTGGATGCATCTGTCATCGCGGGAGTCCGGGGCATAGTGCAAGCGATTGATCCACAGCTTGCTAACACCTTGAAGTTTCCGCAGCTCTCCGGTGATCAAGGCGCTCGTCAGCAGAGTGGACAGCCCATGGAATGGACTTGGTGGAAGATCCTTATCTTCCTTGCCATGGCCTTTTTCTTTCTCTTTACTCCCATCGGCCGCATGATGCTTATTGCCATGCTTTTGAGTGGCAGGGGCGGTGGAGGCAGAGGCGGAGGTGGTTTCGGTGGTGGTGGATTTGGTGGAGGCGGTGGTGGCTTTAGTGGAGGCGGGGCCTCAGGTCGCTGGTAGAAGCTCCTGATAGTTCTCAAATTTAAGGATACGGGAATGAAAATACAAGAGCCACCTAGCTGGATTAGCAGGCACCTCTCCCCCGCAGATCTGACCAAAATTACCGAAACGGTTGCAAAGGTGGAGGATCTGACAAGTGGAGAAGTCGTCCCCATCATAGTCCGCCGATCGACCCCCTGGAAGACTGATCCGATCCTGCTGTTTCTTATCCTGCTACCACTGTTGGTAGGAGTTTGGACACCTCTCACTGGGTTTGCGTATCACCATTCTACATGGCTTGGTCATCTGAGTGAATTGGGACTCGTTTTTACCTTTGTTGGTATCGCCATCGGCCTATCGCGTATACCGATGATTGCTTCTTTTGTTAGCCGTTTTCATGATGAGCAGGACTACCCATGGATGCGGGCAAGACAAGCGTTTTTTGAGAAAAAGATTCACACGACTGCGGCCCGCACTGGGATCATGATTTTCATCTCCTTTGTCGAACACCGAGTCATCGTGCTTGCCGACGAAGGTATTAGCTCTAAGTTGCCGGAAGATACCTGGCAACAGCTCGTGAATCAATTGGTGTCTCATATTCGTCAGAAAAGACTCGCCCTGGGTTTGACAGAAGCCATTCAAAACTGCGGGAAACTATTGGCGGAACATTTCCCGTCCGTTCCAGGAAACCGCAACGAATTGCCTGATCAGCTGATCATCAAAGACTGATCCTTACCTAGTTACTCTGGTCCACCCGTCATCCTCCTCCTTAGCCTTCGTCATCCTGAGCCCTCGTCATCCTGAGCGAAGCGAAGGATCTCCTCAACGAAATCTGCGGCACAGGCCCCCTCAGCCCCCTTAATACACCCAATAGGAGACCCAGATTCTTCCGACATCTTCCAAATTTTTAATAGAAATATATCAGCCATAACCGCCGGATAACTCTTCTCAAAGGGGTTGGATTAATTATTTTCCATAAACCTCCGAAGCATAGAACGTTCCCGTTTCGAAATAATCTTGGACTGAGGTCGTAGGTATGTGTAGTCATCGTGGGCGTCCAGGTCGTTGGCTTCAATGGAAGCTGCTGATACTTCGGGCTATTTTTGCGATTGCGTGCCTATCCTTTGTGGAACAAACGCTGCACGCCGTGCCCAAGGTCTTTAACTACAGTGGTCGTCTAACGGAGCGAAACGGCAAACCTTTAGGCGGCAAATTGGATCTGGAGATCAGTTTTTACAATGGAGCTTTGGCCCTCAATCCGGTCCACTTCGAACAACTTCGTTTTTACGGTGTGCCCCTGAAGGATGGGGTCTTTAATTTGCAGCTGGTTGAGAATCCCCAAGTCATGGACAAGATCTTCAGCTCCAAGCATGTTTCTCTTTATATAGAAGTCACAGATCTAACCAATAACCGCGTCTATCCACGCCAACTCATTAGCTCCGTGCCTTACGCGATGAAAGTGCCGGTAGACGAACAATCTATTATCTATACCACCTCCGGTGATCTCGCGGTGGGAACCCTGCAATCTCTTTCCCTATCCACTCAAGGAGGGGGCAAAGTTCAACTTCGAGCCAACAGCATGGGTACAGGGACAGTAACCTATACTCTACCGGCTCAGCCACAAGATGGTAAGGTCCTCAGTACCGATGCTAACGGTCAGATGTCGTGGGTTGATTTACCCGGGGCCGGTGCATCAGGCACAGATTTAAGTGGGGTTGCTGATGGCTTGATACTGAAAAATGCTGGGAGTTATACGAGCCTGCCCAATCAATCCGCGCAATGGTCCCAAGGTTATACGGATCGCATGAAATGGGACGGGAGCGCGACTGGACTAAACTCAGCTACTGGTAGGACAAGTCTTGGCCTCGGCAGTTTATCAACTTTGAACGCTGGATCTGGACTCAGTATTGGAGCCGGTCAACTCAGTGTAAATTTCGGCAGTGGTGCTACACAAGTCGCAGCAGGTAACGATCCGCGATTGAGTGATAGCAGGGAGCCGTCGGGGTCAGCAGGTGGTGATCTTAGTGGGTCTTATCCAAATCCTACTGTAAAATGGGATGAGCCAGGCAGCATCGGTGCTACGACACCAAGCAGCGCGATTTTTACCAATTTGGATGCTTTAATTGATATCCGACTCAAAGATAGCGACGGCTCGGATCATTACATCAGCCTTAGTGCCCCAAATAATTTAGCGCAAGACGTTAATTATGTACTGCCCGGTGCACCGGTAGTAGACCGGGTACTCACTTCAGATATTAATGGCGCTTTGAGCTGGACGACGGTCCCCGCTGCAGCCATAGCCGATGGCAGCATTACGAAAGCGAAACTTAGTCCCACCCTTTGCGGTCCGAACCAAATTCTTAAAATGAATGCGACAGGCACGCAACTAGACTGTGCTGCTGATGATAGCGGCAGTGGCGACGTGACCGGCGTAACTGCTGGAGTAGGTCTTGCTGGTGGTGGAGCCAGTGGTGATGTCACAGTCTCATTAGCCGATGCTGGTGTGAGCACCGCAAAAATCGCAGACGATGCTGTCACCAGCGGTAAAATCGCTGCCGGTGCCGTCGCAAATAGTGACCTAGCTGACAACGCTGTTTCTGGCGCTAAATTACAAGACGATGCGGTTACCAGCGGAAAAATAGCAGCTGGGGCTGTCGGTTCTACAGACCTCGCAGATAGTGCTGTCACTCCGGCAAAACTAGCCGCCTGTACCAATGCGGGTGAAATTTTAAAATGGAACGGCACGGCTTGGGCCTGTGCTGCGGATGATAATACGGTTTCTAGCGGCGATATCTCAGGCGTTACAGCCGGAGCAGGCCTTACCGGTGGCGGTGCCAGCGGCGATGTCACGGTTTCTTTAGCGGATGGTGGCGTAGCCACCGCAAAACTAGCAGATGACGCGGTTACCAGCGGTAAAATCGCTGCGGGAGCGGTCGGCTCCACAGATGTGGCAGATAACGC
>JBIKVD010000254.1:0-6549 GCA_044357055.1 Oligoflexales bacterium
AACACAGTAGACATCGGACACGCTGACACCATGTATTCTGCAGGGACAGCTGCGGCGCAGCGCAGCGTCCTCGTAGGTACGCACGGATGGACCATCTCTGATGATGGAGTCAACGCGAACTGGCCCACTTCAGGAGCCTTTGGCGCCACAAGCAATCTTGCAGCGACGAGCTTTACTCTAAACTGGACTGCCGGCAGTGACGCCGTGACTCCCACAGCAAACCTTGAGTATTTTGTTTGCTCGGGGCCCAACGCCCTTGCCATCGACACCGCACCTGAGTGTCTTGCCTCGACGCAAGTGATGGCTTGGACAGCAAATACTCTCACTCGCAACATTACCGGTAAATTATCCGTAACATCATACTACTATAACGTCATCATGCGCGACGCCGCGGGTGATATGGTGGTCTATGATGGTGTGACCGTAACCACACCAGCTGGCAATGATCTTCCTATAATTTCAGCAATCTCTGATCAGATTATTAACGAAGATGGAAACACTGGAGCCTTGAATTTCACAATCACCGATGAGGAAGATCCCCTAAATTGTGCGACTTCTATGAGCAAGGCAAGCAGCAATGCAACCTTAGTTCCTAGCGGCAACATCGTGTTTGCGGGTACCGCTCCAACCTGTACCGTTACTGTGACCCCAGCAGCAGGAGAGCATGGAATCGCGACAATCACCCTTTCGGTGAGTGATGGCGTTAATCCAGCAGTGGACGAGTTGTTTCAGCTAACGGTCAATGCACCCGCACCTCCTAGCGCTGCTTTTGCGATGAATACCGGCAGTAGCTACGCAAACTCTACAGGTGTTACCCTCACTTTAACGGACGCCACGGATGTTACAGAATATCGCAAGGCCAACAGCGCGGATTGTAGTGCTGCGATCTGGGCCAGCTATTCAGGCGCCATTGCCCACACTTTGGCCGCAGGAGACGGCAGCAAAACGGTTTGTCTGCAAGTGCGCAACGCTGCTCTGCAAAGTTCTACAACTTCGACCGACGATATTAGCCTTGATACGGTTTTGCCGACGTCGAGCCCCAGCGTCGCAGCCGTGCTAGATGTGGACTCAACCGCTGGGGCCAACACCACCTTGAGTGGTGCAGCCAGTGATGCTGACAGTGGTGTGGCAAGTGTCAGCCTGTCGATCCAACAAGGCTCGGGAAATTGTCTCAATACCGGCAAAACCGCCTTTGACACCACTTGTCCGAACTGGGTGGCGGCAACGGGCACTACCAGCTGGACTCTGAGCGTCGCTGACGCATTATTCGGAGCAGCCACTTACACGATTTCCAGCCGCGCCACCGACAATGCAGCTAATGAACAATCAAGCTATGGCTCGGATTCCTTTGATTGGGATGTAGGTTCCGATGGAATACCTCCGACAAGGCCAGCGAGCCTTACGCTCAATAGTGAGAACTTGGGGATCACTCTTTCCTGGCCAGCTTCCGCAGGATCACCAGCGGCTATTGGCTATCTGCTAGTAAGGCGTTCCGGTAGCGCCGTGGCCTGGGCTCCGAACGATGGAGAGATATATACCACGGCTTCAGACTTAGATGGCGGCACCCATGTGGTTGTTTACGCGGGACCGAATGTAAACCACGTCGACGCTCCGCTTACGGTAGGAACGACCTACCACTACGCTCTCTTTGCCTATGACGATCAAACCGAGTACTCCACATCTCGGACTGGGTCTGCGCAAGTAAAGAAAACCATTTATCGTTCTGTAGAAGTCAGCGCAACCACCGCACTGGCCACCGGTACAGGCAACGACCTAAATGTGACTGGGAGTACCGCTACCTTTACCAATGGCCTTCCAGATAAAGTCGGCGTTGGGGATGCCCTTGAGTATGACTACAACAACAGTGGGGCAAACAACCGCATCGTCTTTATCACTCAACGCATTTCTGCAAGTCAATACTTGGTTTACACGGCCGCTGGTGCTGCCCCAACAGCAACCACTGCGAATGATAGCGACTGGAAAATCTTCAGGGCTTATACGTCACTCTTTAACGCAGAGTCCGGGGCAGAAAATACGGGAATCACCGCCGGGCTTCGTGACTTTGACACCTTTACGACCGGCCGCGATCTGGTGACGAACAACGAAGTCTGGCAGATTGCCCTGTATTCTAACGCGACGGCTGATACGACACAGGTTTCTATCAATGGTTGGAGCACTCAATCAGCTAACTATTTAAGAATTTTTACGCCTTACCTTCCAACGGATGTGGGCACCAGCCAGCGTCATGCCGGGGTTTGGTCGACTTCGCACTACCGATTGGAGCGAGCTGGTGTCACGGACACGGGCTTGATCCGCGTGATGGGATCGGCAAACCATGTTCGCATCGAGGGCTTGCAGCTTTATGTGACTTCTGTGAGTGGCGGGTCGCAGCCAACCTTAGGAATTCATCTTTCAGCGGCTGGCCACCAGTATCTCGTGGCAGGGAATATCATGCGTGGGTCCAATGCCGGTGGTGACCACTATCATGCGGGAGTTGAATTTTGGAATAGTTCAGGAACGAATCACGCTGGCACAGCCGTGATCAGCAATAATATCATCTACGACTTCACCAGCGCCAGCACTGGAAATTTTGCTGCCGGCCTAGGTCTGGATAGTGTCAATACGGATTATTACTTGTATAACAACACCATCTACAACTGCAAGGATAGTGGGATCATCGTCTATGCCGGGACAGCCACCGCCATCAATAATATCGTTGCGGTGACGGATTTAAGTGCTTATGCCACCTCCGGCGGGTCTTTCCATACGGATTCCAAGTATAATATTTCTGATGATGCTACGGCACCCGGAACCAACGCCATAACGAACAGTACCCCCACCTTCGTGAACGCGGGTACGAGAAATCTCTTGCTTAACTCCAGTGACACGGTTGCGAAGAATGCCGGGTCTGATTTAACCGGTGCGGCCGCCTATCCATTTAGTTGGGATATTAAGACCAAATCACGGATTGGAACTTGGGACATAGGCGCGGACGACGAGGGGGTAAACTCGTCCCTCAGTCTGACCTATCCAAATGGTGGTGAGAATATTCAGAATTGTGACGGTAGCAGTTTCTCGCTGACTTGGAGCAGCAGTGCACTGTCTGGATCTGTCAACATCTATGACTCGACCGATGGTGGCGTTACTTGGAATTTACTCTTCAGCAATTCGAGCAATGACGGAGTGCAGTCGATCCCATTGCGTAACGGCACAAATACGAACGTGAGAATGAAAATTGAATCTAGCTCAAACCCTAGCATTTATGACAACAGCAACGCTGTCTTCAGGACGGAGATCATAGGATGTTAAAGCAAGCGCTCCGCCCATATGGTTTTAACCATCCAGACAAATCTTATCCATCCCGACACAGTTGAAAGGTCATATTGCAGCTCCCAATGCGAGAATATCGAAAAGATATAGCACGGAGCTGACTGGCTGGTCAATCAACTATAAATTGTCCCCGTTTGCTTCAAAGCGCGATTGAAAAAACACGCTCAGGATCTGCAGGCCCTGGCTGCCATTTTCCGCGACGTAGCTTATCGTCATCGCCGAGCCTCCAAGCCCCAAATAGGGCTCTGGCGCTCCCCACGAAAGACACTGCCACCACTGAGACGACCAACTATCTAAAGTCGCCACATAGGCGCTTTGCTCGCTGCGAAAATCCTGAAGCCCTGACTCCGACAAGTAGTAAGACGCTTCAACAAATAGCTCATCCACCATTTCTTTCGCATCCATCGCAAAGCAGTAATCGGGATTCACGGGGGTGAACACATCCCAATGGATAGAATAGTGGGCATGGGAAGGCAGAGCCGCCTCCTCCCAGGTCACAAAAAAAGCGTCAAGCTGATCCCGCTCTGAAGCCAATGCCAGATCACTGCCGAAGGGCAGGATCATCACGGTCATGAGGAGAGGAACAATTCGTTTTAGGAAACACAGCATGGCAGGACCCTCTTTGGTATAAATTGGCAGCTAGAGGGCCAGCTTTACCTCAGAGGGAACAACAAATCGAGTGTTTATTCTGCTAAAAAGAGCTTAGGTTTGCGGCATAGCCGACCAAGGGTTTAAGGCATCAAGATGCTTGCGCAAGATCTGGCTTAGAATCCTTTTTTGCAGTAGGAACCGGGGCTGTCCGCTGCATATGTTGCACATGCAAGCGCCAGTGAAAGCTGACTTTGCGCTGGACATAAAACATATATACCGGTGGACAAAGGCTTAGGAACATCGCCAGCGTTGGACTAGTGGACTGATAGCCATTTTGACGCTCCATTTCCCGCACGGCGTTAGCGAGACGCTTGGCCGCCACAAGATGCAGCCCAGGGATCCAGCAGAACCACCAATTTTTGAGCGTATGATGGTGGTAGGTATTGTAGGTATGATAAATCACTTCGACAAACACACGGTGGAACCACCACAACCAGTTCATCCCAAGCGTTACGATCGCTTGGACTAGCCCCACTTGCCAGGGAGACAAGAGCGTGCCTAGACGTAATCGTCCTTTCAAGGTCAGGTAGCTTTTCTCGCCGATCACTTCTTCAAAACCCTGCACAGAGGCGCTAGCATTGATTGGTGGCTTGGGCCCTGGATTCTCAGCATCACCCTTCTGCTGCCTGCCATAAGAGGCCACCGCGGATGATGGAGCTGCGGCACCCAAGGCATTCGCGACGGTTTGGGTGACAGTGTGGGCGGGAGTCTGGGCCGGCGCCTGGGATGCAGCTTCTTGCTCCCCAGGTAGGCTCACATTTTTCCCTAGTTGGGTTGACTTAACGGGACCCTCTAGAGGCGTCGCCTCGCCAAGCTTTTGCAGCTTGTTCATGTTCTCGCTGAGCAGATTTTCAATCTCTTGAGCCGACTCGCCGGTACCAATTCCTTGGACGTCCTTAAGAAAGGGCCTCACTTGATCGACGGGATACCACTTCTGGAAGCCTACGCGACTGACGAATTTTTCACCACGTGGAGCCTTGCTGCTGGACGCGCTAAATGCTTCCCCGGCGGAAATCGGTCCCTTGATCATGCCCTCTTGAAAAACGTACCAACCTGGAGCTAATTTTTTCTCACCGACGTTATCTTGCGTCATGGGCCCTTGCACCTTCTCGACAGGCTAATCGTTCGTACAACATGCTATGATTGATTGTGATATAGTATACCAAGAAGTTCGGAGAAAAAGCGATCTCCAATTTGCTGGGTCCCCGCGTTGCCATTGGACCCGCATAGCCATTGGACCGCACCCTTTCCGGTCCGACACTTACAACTTCTTTCGATGGTGCCGATGATGAATCAAAGCCCCGTAAAACAATCTGTGGATACCCAACAATTTCCCGCACCCTGGTTAGGCCATCGGTTTGCAGGCAGCTATCACCTCACAAAATCCAAAGTGAAGATGCAAAGCGTCAATCCTAATAATGGGAAAATATTGATGGAAGGAGATCCCCTCAGCGAAATCGAACCTTTGCTGCACTCTTGCCACCATGCGATCCCCGGCCTGCGAGACCTTGCGAGCCCCGAGCGATTCCGCCTTCTAGCGCAATTCCATGGCTGGCTACAAACACACGAAGCAAGCCTGACTCGCTGTGTCGCCATCGAAACAGGTCGGCCACTTTGGGATGTTAGGCTCGAGTATCAGGCTGCCAAGAGACACTTAGGCAAAGTGGTGGGCTTTGGTCATGACTTTGACAGCTATCTGCTGCGCATGGGCAAAGTGAGCCAGGAGCGCGGTGATTTTATTATCAATCCCCTCGGCGTAACGATCGCTTATCTGCCCTTTTCCAATCCTATTTACAGCATGGTCAGTTTCTTGACGGCAGCGATCATTGCTAAATGTCCTCTTATCCTCTTTAGCTCGAGCCATACGCTCATGACCTCCACCTTGTTTAGCATGATCGACACGGACCTGGACCTGCCTCGTGGTTTATTTTCCCTCGTCTTTGGCAGCTTTGATGATTTCCGGAAAATCCTCAGCGACAATCGCATCGCCGCCGTCATCTATCATGGCTCGCGTGAGCACTGCCAAACCTTGCTCAAGGAAAAAAAGTATGCCATGAGGCAGCTGCTCCTGCACAGCGGTGGCAAAAATTCCGTCATTGTTCACTCCTCCGGCGATCTTGATCTGGCAGTCAAAAGCGTCCTCTTCGGAGCCTTTCGCAGTGCGGGTCAGCAAAGCTCAACTACCAGCCGCGTATTTATCTACCGTTCTATGTTGCAGCCTTTTAAAGAGCGTTTTATTGGAGCCTTACGAGAGTTGTCCATTGGCCGTACCGACGTGTTTTCCAATCCTCAAGATGAGGGACCCTTTATGGGACCTCTCTATTCACACAAAGCGAGCGAGAAATTCCTGCGCTTTCAGACTATGGCCGGAAGAGAGGCCAAAGATTCGTGGCAATGGGGCAAGCGTTTAGATGTCTCTGACGGAGGCAATTTCGTCTGTCCGGGGGTGCATTTTCTTGAGAATTTTGACGACACGACATCTTATCAAAGCAACATTCTCTTCTGCCCAGATTTAGCCGTTTATGCTTACGACGTCTTAGATGATGCGATCCGGCAAGTGAATCAAAC
>JBIKVD010000255.1:0-6516 GCA_044357055.1 Oligoflexales bacterium
TTGGCATTGAGTTCGTAGCCTTGGGGGTTCTTGGGCCTTTCGTAATAGAGCCTTTTGTAATGCGCTTCCCATCGCAAAGCCCAACGCATAGCGAAGAAATAGTCGAGGGCCAAAGCCTGATCGAAACCATACATCGTCGTACTTATGGTCGTGCGGCTATTGTTGTTTTCATCTAGACCGGGATCGGTTTCCGTGATCCGATCAAAACGTTCCAAATTAATCGAAAAAAAGCCCAACAGCCGCCATTGGCTATCGAAGTTGTAGTCTAAACCAAAAGTTAAACCGGGAAATACAATGACAATGTCCTCAACTTCGAAACGGTCGGCTTTCCCGATATATTGATTCAGGCCAAATTGGGAACCAAGCAAATAACCAAATTTGCGAAAAATCGGAATGTGGTAAGCATAGCCAAACCGCGTCCCTGCAAAATCTTTTCGTAGAGTACGGGACCTTAAGCTGCCAAAGCTTTTCAAAGCAAAGTCAGAACTTCCAAACAGCCCTAGCAGGGAAACATGGTGATTTTCACGGTAGTCAAGAATGTAGTGACGCCAAATTTCTGTTAGCGGCTCTTGGTTCGACGATAAAGTATCGTCCGGAATTTGAGTAGACTCTGACGAAGCCTCTCCCAAAGTTTCCGTTTGGCCCTGTAGTTGGTTCTCAAACACCATTGCAAAAAATAGCAAGGTGACCAGATACCAGCTCCCCAACATATTTTCACAGCTCCACACTTCACGGTTTGTCGCTTTTCTACTCAACACAGTGGCTTTTCTACTCAACACAGTGGCCAACTCCAACCTAATTCTACATTGCGATATTGCTGCAAGCCACGAATGCCCTGCAAACCCCCTGAGTGAACAACGAGCAGCTTTTTACCCTTCGGAAAAGCCCCGAAGGCGTACATTCGCTCAAGGGCATACATTAGTTTTCCAGTGTACACTGGTTCTATCGGGATCCCATAACGTAAATAGAAATCACGGCAATACTCGAGCAATTTGACTGGAACACGTCCGTAACCGCCCCAATGGTATTCCCAGTTAATGGTAGCCATGATCTTCTCTTCACGGGGTCGAAAAAGATTGGAGCCCTCTCGGGGATTCATCACGGCAATCCCAAGTACGATTTGATTCTTGTCGCATGCAAGTTGCGCACCCACAAAGGTCGTTCCGCTGCCAACGGCTACAAGCACGTAATCCATGTCACGAACATAAGGTGCCAATGCCTGGCGGATGCCTAAAGCGGCCAGCCGATTACCCCCACCTTCTGGGATAAAAAATATATTCTCGGACACTTGCCAGTGACGACGGACGTACGGAATATCATATCGATTCTGGTAATGCTTGTAGTCCATGGGTACCAAGGTCGCGCCCCAGGCTTCGGCATCCTTTAAGGTTGGGTTTTGTCGATCAATCTGCCCGGTTCTCAAGAATAAGGTGCAAGATAGATCCAATTGCTGACACGCAAAGCTGAGGGAATGGATGTGATTAGAAAAGACTCCACCAAAGGAAGCAATGCCACGAAACCCTGCTCTCTTTGCCAAGCAAAGGTTGGGCAGCAGCTTCCATATTTTGTTGCCGCTCAAGATAGGGTGCATTAAATCCGCTCGCAACATCGAGACATGTACACTGGGAAGGAAGCCTTTTAACTCGACTAAAGCTGGCTTTTGTACCGCTAATCGCTGGTGCATTGAGTTAAAAACGGTTTCCAAAATTCTGCCTCGTTCATGAGTCTCGCCGCGCCGTTGGTCGCAAACTACCAAAATGACATAAAGGAATCGCTATTGTTGCAAAAAAGCAAAATGGAGGTGCAGCAGCCGCCCTTAACTTTATTGTGAACCTTCCGATTGTGTCTATAGCAATAAGAGGTCCTAGCAAATCTGGGAAGAGAGATGGCGTTTCAGGTCCAATGCATGTTGAAATATATCCCTGCAACCATGGAAGTGGTGGCGGAGTTTAGCTTGAAACATGTTCCCGGGGCCATATTTCAATGCAATTTAAGCGCCCAGGACATCATCTCGAAAGCCGAGGCTCGCTTGCAAAAGGCCAAAGAAGACGAAGGCGCCAAATATTTTTGCGTAAATACTGCCAAAATCGCACAGGTAATGGATTCCCTGGCGCAACTCCCTGAGACCCCTAATCCTGGACAAAAAAGCACAGGAAAAGTCGTTGTAGGAAAATGCTTTCGCGATGACTTTGATATGCAGCAAATACAGTTCGCGGAAGGCGGTTCGCAAGTTAGCTTCACGCTTGCTACTTTGGGGAAGTCCTCGATTCCCTTTTTGGCGGAGGCGCTCTACACCAAGGTCCATAAAAGCTATCAGATGGCGGGCTTTGGCGATTGTCCCTTCGCGATGGCGCAATTTCATCAGGTCGCAAAAGCTTGGGAACAGACAAATTTCAAAACCACGTCTTTTAAACTGAATAGTTTTGCAAATCTAGGCTCCTCCACTCAGCCATATCGCTTTTTTCCTTGGGAGCAAAACCGCGAGGTTTTTTTACGAATTGATCGCAATCCGATGGGACCTCTGCCGGAAATGATAGAACGCCTAACCAACGACGCCATTCGGCATGTACGACTGCTGCAGCAAAAAGCACAAAAGAAGTACATATTTCATAAGAAACACTTGGAGGAATCCGTCAAGAAATTGAGTGAATCCCTGGCCCTCGCGAATATAGACCTTCCTTGTTACATTGCTATTGCCATGGTTTCCGACCCCGTGGTGACAAGCACGCAAGCACCCTCCCAAGCGGAAGAGCAAAAGAAGCCGCTCGATTATCCTGGCAAAGGAATCTTGCAAATCGAAGTCTCAAGTGATGCCATGGCAGCGAAGATCTATGATTGGAAACATGAGTATTATTCGGATTTTGCAGAAAAACTAGATGACCAGTGGCTTGCTTGCGAACTCGCCCGAAGCAGGATCCCTTCGAGCCCCTCGAAGAATTTTTTGATAGCAGATCTCACAACCATGTTAAGGCGCCATGAGGACCTTAATGGCGCTCTCGCCGCCGAGGGCGTTCGACCGATCCCGGGGAAAAAACCTTACTTGGAAATCACCCCCTATCTCCACGAAAAAATAGAATCCACAGATGCGATCAACCCGAGAGACAGTCAATTCCTCAACCTCTATCCCCCTGGAGTTCAATGCGCCGAACTTAAGTTTCATGAGCACCCTATCATTGGTAGAAATGTCTTCGGAGAAATCATTGAGCCGGAAGCTGAACATACATTTATCGCTGAGAGCGGCATTGAAGAACGCAAAAAAGGTCTTTTTTTCAGTACCCGCTGGGGAGTCCCGGTATTAAGTAAAACGGGTATTAAGCTTGACGAAGTCTATCGCCACAAAGGCGACGTTAACTTAACAACAGGCAACATCTATTTTGATGGGCCGGTGCATATTTCAGGGTCTGTAGATGCTGGTGCCACGGTATTTTCGAAGGGAGATTTGTTGGTCGAAGGCAGTATTGGCCAGGCCACCATTATTTGCCTCAGAAATCTCAAAGTCAATAGCGGTGTGGTCATGGGTGACCGGGGTTCCCTTTTCGTGCAAGGCGATGCAGAGATCGGCTTTATGGAAAACGCGAATTTCACCGTTGCTGGTAACCTCAAAGTTAGCCGCAGCATCCTCAATTCTAATGGGGTTGTCGGAGGCAGAATCAGGGTAAATCCAGAATCTGGGGTCATCTCTGGAGGGATCATCCACTGCCGCCAGGGCATTACTGCAAAAAACATCGGCATGCAGCGTGGCCAAGTCACTGAGGTACACGTGGGCGGTGACTGGAAGGCAGAAAACAAGTTAAGCAAGTTTCAAAGACGCTCTGTTCGCTTGGATAAAGCATCAGAGGACTCACGCTATCGGCTGAGGGAACTGACTGCCAACAAGAGACCACCTCCGAATGCGGAGGCTCAGAAGGCCAAGCTTTCTCAAAAGCTCACACGCATTCGGAGCATTCAAGAGCGAATCAAAGCTTACATCACTCAATTGCGAGCACAATATACCTTTTTTGATAAGCCAGAGATTCGTGTCCCCGGGACGCTGTACAGCAATGTCATTGTAAAAATGCGCGGTAAGAATCTCAAGATCAATATGGATTATTCCTTCGTGGGTGTGACCTGTGTGGGTAATGCCTCGCCCATGGTAGTACCTTTGGAGCAGTTGCCCCCAGCACCCCAAGATGGGCAAGCTGATCCTTCCAACGCAGCATAATTTAGGCCGCTATAACCGAGTTCCCCAAAACTACCCCAACACAAGACTCCATAGCCCTCGCGCAGCAAGAGACTGGTCTTGTATGGGTACTTTCAGAGATTGGAGGAACCCCTGGGGGTAGCGGCCCAACCAAACCACTTTGCAGCAGCTTCCAGACATTTCGCGTACGAGAGAATCTTGCAGACCATGAACCGTGAGGATAATAGCTTGAGCCATCCCCTCTCTGATGGCCGACTTGGTATCCCATCCCAGACTGGCGTTTCCAGCAACGATGCTCTCTGAAGTCCAGTCCAATTTAGGCAGGGCGGGTGCATGTGAAGACAAGGAATCTGTCTGAGCTTGGAACCCGGGAAGAATCCAGCCGCCAAAATAGTGGCCGCTTCCGTCTATGACGTCGATGGTGATGGCCGTTCCACTGTTTACCAAGATGTATCGACAATCTACCTGGAGACCTGGGGAACGCATCAACCCTTCCAAAAGACACAAGCGATCTAGGCCCAACTCAGCGAGAGGATAGCGGCCCAGATTTACGAGACTCGGTCTTTTGGGCAATAAAATGGCCTTCCAGCTACTATGGGCTTGCACGACTGCAAGAAAGGTTGTTTTCGCTTTTTCAGAAACGCTTGCGACGAAAAACAGACTGGGGCCACCAAAGTGAAAACTTCCATCGGCTACAAGGGACGGCAGTGCATCGTTCGATATCCGCAGCGCTTTGCCAAACGCCCACTCCTGATTTGCCGAGCGAGAAACCAGGTAGAATTTGCTAGAGGTATTTCCCTGGTCAACAATCCAGACGCGGATTTCGTCGCGTAAGATAGCATGGGGCCAAAGCGCTAAGGGAAGATAATGATGGTCTCCACTTGTTACCAAAGTAGGGCTCGGCGTTAAGGTCTCTGAATCTTGGTGAAACCTAGGCACTGGGCCCAGCAACATCCCATTCTCACGCCAAGACTCTGTAACTGCGAAACCTGAGTCTCCTTGCCAAATTTCAAATCCGGGCCGGCTCCAAGACCTTCTCAGGGTCTCCATATCGAGCTGGAAACTTTCCGAGACTTCCGGAACAGGCGCAAAAACCGCAGATAGCTTCGCTGCCAAAGCCTCGATGAAGCATTTTTGCTCCTCACTGCCAAATCTGAAGTCAGCCAGCCTCCTTTGGCAAGGCAGCTCGGCAAGAGCCGTGGCATTGGCGCTGGGCACCGCGAACACATTTAAACCAATGCCGATCAAAACAAAATTCTCATCTGTGTCTACGGGCAGGCTCTCACAAAGAATCCCCGCCAGCTTTCGACCCATCAGGTAAACATCATTTGGCCATTTAAGCGTGACTTGAAGGGAGAAGCTTTCCCGAAGCTGAACAGCAAGGACACCACCAACCCTGATGGGTAGATTCTGGTGCTTTTTTAGGTTTTCCAGCGAGCAGGGGAATGCAAAGGTAACGTAAAGCCCACCTTCAGGGCTCAGCCAAGGATTTCCCGTCCTTCCTCGGCCTGCGGTCTGTTCTTTTGCGCACACAAGGAACGCCTGCCTTCTGCCTTGGCGTATTTCTCTCGCTGCATGGGAGGAGGTTGAGTCGGTTGAATCGAGGTAAATGGTATGCAAACTTAGGTCTCTCTCTGACCTGTGGAAAATAAAAGACTCAGGTCCACCCACCGGGCAGAATGCATAATGGCACCTGTTGAAATGAAATCCACACCTGTACTGGCGATCTCTCGCAAACGATCAAGAGTGACATTTCCACTTGCCTCCACTAGGGCACGCCCACGAATCGTGCGAACTGCCATTTCCATTTCGGCAAGACTCATATTGTCCAACATGATAATATCCGCCCCAGCATCCAGAGCTTCTTGAACCTCATCCAAATTCGTCGTCTCCACTTCCACTTTCAAAGTTGGAGGCAAGCTCTCTAAAAGCGCGCTCATGGCCTTCGTGATGCCACCTGCCGCTCTAATATGATTTTCTTTTAGCATCACTCCATCTGACAGGCCCATGCGATGATTTCGGGCTCCACCGTTAGCCACGGCCGCCTTTTCCAAGGCCCGCAGACCAGGTGTTGATTTTCGCGTGTCCAAGAGTTGCGCTGTGGTTCCTTTTAATTTCTCGACAAATCGATCTGTCAAAGTAGCGATTCCACACAGACGCCCAAGAAAATTGAGCGCCACCCGCTCCGCTTTGAGGATGGATTGGGCATGGCCAGTAATTTCCATCAGTATGGTTCCCGCAGGTACCTTTTGTCCGTTTTGACAAGAAATCTTAACGTTTAGTCCAGAATTCACTTTTTTAAAGCAGTATTCGGCGACTTCCAGGCCGAAAAGCAC
>JBIKVD010000032.1:0-19816 GCA_044357055.1 Oligoflexales bacterium
GTTGATACACCCGGGTTTGGTTGGTAGTTGGTCTTGATGCGGCGCAGCTTTATGGGAGTGTAAAAGTAGACATCGGGAGCTTGTGCACCCCATGCTTTTGCTAGAGATAGAGCGAAGAAGTTTCTCATAAAAGATGGATCATTGGCATTGGCATTGAAAATCAGTCGTTTCTTCCCATCGCCTTGAATTTGCGGACGTGGGCTGTCGTCGCGAAACTCCAAACTAAAGGATTTCTTGTCGAGATCTGTTGTGTTTAGGGTCAAGCCACCACGCAGTTTCATTTCGGCAAAGGTGGGGCTACCCTTGAGATTCAACTTGACCCACATTTTATCTTTTTTTAGGGAAAAGACATTTAGGTCTAAGACCCCGTCTTGGAAACCCTGCCAGTCTTGAGCTTGAATCTCTGCGAATTTCTTAGGGCCATTATAAAAATGGGTAAATTGAAAAACTTCCTCGTTTCCGGAAATTTCAATCCCGGCGGCACCTCCAGTGACTTTTCCTCCCTGGTTATTGCCGCCCTCCTCTACCATTTGACAGTCGACGTATATTCCAGCCGCATATCCGGTATTTCCGGAGCCGCCGACAACTTGGACTTTCATCCATTGATTTCCCGGATCATCGGATGGTACATCCCGCTGCAATACCTGTAGAGGTGAGTTTGACGGCATCATTTCTAATACCTCAGCACAGGTTGCTGCGTTAACCATTTCAGAATTTGCGGGACAAGCTCTGAGTTTTAGCCCGTCGGGGGCGTTGACGCGGCAGGACTCCACTTGGTTCCGTAAGCTACTTTGCGCGCTGGGATCTACATGTTTACAGCTCAAAGGCCAAGCAACAAACGCAATCAGGAAAAGCTGCCGCCGCTTTGTTCCAGAAAGGGGAAACCTACATGTAGACATTCGTTTACTCCTAAAGACAATTATAGGGTCTAGCCTCGCTATGGATCTCTCGTAGATAGCCTATTTTCCGACGCCATATTCTGCCGCTAAGGACGGGGTTAAGCCGAAGAATACCTGCTGGTCGAAAGCGAAAAAGCGGTTAAAAAATGGATAGATAGGTGTATATTAGCGCGCTCGTTAAAGTTTTGCAAGCGATGGCCGAACCATTCTTAAGTCCATGACGCTTGTTTATGAGACGGTGTGAGGGTTAAACGATGGTCTTTAGTGAGTATCGCAAGTTTCCTCGCCGCAAGCTAGAAGGCGAATCCCACGGGCGGCTGTTTTCGAAACAGCGCCTTTTAGAATACCAAGTTGATTTTGCTGATGTTTCGGCGAACGGCGTCGGCCTAACGGTGTATGAAGCCATAACGGTCGGAGAAGAGTATACACTCGTCAGTGGTGATGAAACCATCGATCTGCGGCTGATGTGGATTCGCTTGGACGGCGATAGCACTTTTCGCTGTGGCTTTCTCGTTCTCAAGCCTCTTTTAAATCTGGATCTCTATTTATCCTAATTCGCTCTTTCCTTCTCTAACGGCAGCGATCAACCGATCCAATTCAACTCGATTAAGTTTCGGAGCAATCACCGTCAGCCAAGTGGCCAGAGCTTCAGAGATTTTCTGACTTGCGATACCTTCAGCCAAGAGAGTTGGCAAAGACGTTAGAGTCGATTCGCTAGGGGATCGCTGCTGCTCCTTCGCCTTCTTGGTCCGGCGATGGTGGACCTTTTTACGCAATAGATAGGCATATAAGCTGACGGCTTGGGCTAGATTTAGAGGCAGACCTTGGCCGGAAGTCGGGATGTGGCTGATGGCATCTGAGGAGGCGATATCTTCGTTGCTTAGCCCGGAAGCCTCGGGACCAAAAAGCAAGGCAACTTTCTGCACACCCCGTTCAAGAAGCCAGGGCAACAGCCTTTCTGCCGGAAGGTCTGGCTTAGCCAGAGATCGACTCTTGTTGGTGGTGGCCACAACGCAATCCAAACCCTGGCAAGCTTCAGCACAAGAGTTAGCGATCTTAGCCTCCCGCAACAAGCTCTCGCCGAAGGTTGCGGTAAGAAGGGCTCTTTCATGCAAATGGGACCGCTCCGGATTGACGAAAATCAACTCCTGATGCCCAAAAGCTTGGAGTGCTCTGGCGCTCATACCCATATTGGACGGGTACTTGGGCTTGACGAGAATAAAAGAGACCTCAATATCGCAGCTAAAATCAGCATCAGCTATTTTCGGGGGGGTGCCCATGCCTAGGATTTTTCTAAAAAGAGTAAGGTCTCGACATGCCAGGTATGAGGAAAGAAGTCATAGGCCTCCGCCTTCTTCACTTGGTAGACGGGCGCCAACATAGCAATGTCTCGAGCCAGTGTCGCTGGATCGCAGCTTAAGTAAATAAGCTGTTTCGCCCCTGACCGCTTGAGGTCATTCATTCCCTCTTTCAGCCCTTCTCGGGGGGGATCAATCAAGATCAAATCATAGGACTCTTTTTTAAGGTTGTGCAGAAAGCGCAAGGAATCCTGAGCAAAATACTCGGCGGAAGTGATGAAATTCTCTTTGAGATTTTCTTTCGCAACGGCAATGCTAAGTGGGTTGCTTTCCACTCCGGTAACCTGGACTCCCTCTTTCGCGGCTTGCAACGAGAGGTTGCCACTGCCGCAGCAAAGGTCTAGCACCCTTGCCGGCAATGCCTCTTTAAGGTGACGCTGAACACTCGCAAGCACGAGGGCGTTGGCGGCTCTATTCACTTGCTGGAAGATCCCCGGTTTGCTCAGATATCTTATCCCATCAATATGATCGTATTCGAAGGTCGGGGCGCTATGCGCCTCATTGGCAAAGCCCACCCAAACGTTGCTAAGTTCCTGGCGCAAGAAGTCCGCTATTTCGAACAATTTGGCTTTGGGGCCTTCGTCGCGATAGAGCAGAATCGCTATCATCTCCAAGGAAGATTCTCGGTGGCTTAGTCTTTGCAGCTGGATGCGAAACTGGCAACCGTCCCAGGAAGGGTTCAGCTGAATTCTGCTGATCTCTTGCAAAACTTTGTTGATTCCGGGTTCTGCGATGGAGCAGGTCCCAGGCAGAGGAACCACCGTTCTTTGATCTCGGGAAATGTAACCCAATTTGAGGGTGGGCCCCGCACACAGGGCACGCAAGAGAATCCGATTGCGATAGCCAGTAGCCGATGGGGAAGGCACAACCTGTTCGATCGATACCTCCTGTTTCCCAATCCTCTGAAAGGCGGCTTCAATAAATTGCTTCTTCCAAAGCAGCTGGCGCGGGTACTGGGCTATCATAAGTTGACAGCCGCCACAGGAGCTTTGAATAGCACATGGCGGTTCGACGCGATAGGGGCTTGCTTGCAGAACTTCTCGCGATATGACTTCGCTATAGCGCTTTTTCCCGCCGACGACGTCCCCCCAAACTAAGTCGCCTTCGATGGCATTTTGTACAAAATAAACCATGCCGTCCTTTCGCGCGATCCCCTTACCGCCAAAGGCCATGCTCTCAATTCTCAGTTCTAGGTCGTTTTTTGTCATAACGATAAATTGGTGAGGAATCGTCCCAAAGCAGAGACAATTTGCGGTGGAATCTCATGCCCGCCATCAAAAGCGTGAAACTCGCTTAGCAAGCCTGGCTTTTTTATGAGCTCCGACAGTTCTTGGGCAAATCGATAGGGGAGCACTTCGTCATGGATGCCATGACTTTGAAAAACGGGACAGGTAAAATTAGGCATTTTATTGGTCCACTCCGTCTCGTTTGCCAGACTTCCGGACAAAAGAATCAAACCCTTTAGCCACGCCTCTCCCGCATGCTTTGAGGCCAGCTGCATGGCCACCATCGCTCCCTGACTAAAGCCGCCGAGAATTAATCCCTGGGGAAATTGCTGGTAAAGCTCTGCGAGATAGGGACTGAGATAAGCTGCGGTCTGCTCCAAATCCTTTTTGTAGCGATTTGCGAGGAGGGACCGGTTGTTCTCGCGCTTGGCTTGTTCCAATTGCGCAAAATCAATGGAAAACCACGCCCGGCCGCTCATCCAGGGCGTGAACGGAATCTCCAGTGGCCCTGCGGGAAAAATATAATTGAAATTTCTGGGAAGGGCCTGATGCAAGGGATAGAGATCGCTGGCATCAGCGCCAAACCCATGCAACATGACAATCGCTGGAGCCTTTGCGACCAAGGGTGCTCGTTTGTCTCGAATACTCGTCATTGGGAGCTTTCTGGCGTGCCTTGTTGTGGAGGACCTGGACTTAAGATCTGGCGTAATTGCAGCCCTAAGTCAAGAGCCTAGCTCCTGGGTGCGACTCAGAATTCCGAGTAGGGATGGATCGTCCATTTTCGTCATCTCAAGCAATCCGTCCTCTTGGCTTAGCCACGAACGCGATAACTCTCTTTTATTATTGATCATTTGATCAATGCGGTCTTCCAGAGTTCCCTGTGTTATGAGCAGATGAACAAAAACGGGTCGAGTTTGCCCTAGGCGATAGGCTCGGTCGCTAGCTTGATCTTCCACCGCGGGGTTCCACCAGCGGTCCAAATGGATCACGTGGGTGGCTGCAGTTAGAGTCAGCCCCACTCCTCCCGCCTTGAGGGAAATGAGGTAACAAATGCTGGTTCCTTGGGCTTGAAAAAGCTTCGTTGATTTGGACCTCTCCGCCTGATTTTGGGACCCCGTCAGGGTTAAACATTCTATACCGACCTGGGAATGTATCAATTTGGCAAGTCCAGGGATCTGACTCGCGTACTGGGTGAAGACTAGGCATTTCTCTCCCCGACGATGGCAGTCGCGCAGAAGTTGTAGGAGCAGATCTATTTTAGTCTTCGCTTCAACGGTCTGGATGGGTTTACCGAGATAAACATCTTCATGAATGCAAATTTGTTTGAGTTTGGATAACACTGGCAGGATCAGTGAACGTCGCTGGCGTTGATCTTCGCCCACTTTCGCTAGCGCTTCCTTGAGCTTGTTTATGACCTGATCATAAGCGATGCATTGTGACGCCGACAGGCTGCAGTAGCGTTTCAGGGTCGTCTTGGGCGGCAGGCAGAGTTCAATGGCAGGGTCTGACTTCATCCTTCGTTTTAAAAATGGAGATAGCGCTTGTTTCACAGAGTCGGGATTCGTTTGCACGAGTGACTGAAATTGGTTTGCCGTGCCAAGGAATCCTGGCAGGAGAAAATCAAAGAGCGACCAAAGATCCATCAGTGAGTTTTCGATGGGTGTTCCTGTAAGGGCTATCGCGTGCTGGCGTTTTAACTTGCGAATTTCCAGGCTAATTTGGGACTGAGGATTTTTCAGGGCTTGCGCCTCATCCAGGAGGATACTGTGCCACTGGACTTGAGAAAACAAGTCGATATTTCTTCGTAGCAAGTGGTAGCTCGTGATAAAGATGCCACAAATTTTACTCATTGATTTCAAGACCGATAACGACTCACCAGTAAGAAGACTTGTGATTGGTAGAGAGGGTGCAAAGCGAGCAAATTCTTCCGTCCAATTACGAATAAGGCTAGGCGGACACAGAATGAGACTGGGTTCCGTGGTTTGGTTTCGGGCCGATAACACATAGAAAGCTATGGCCTGTAGTGTCTTGCCGAGACCCATATCGTCTGCAAGGCAGCAACTTAAGCCCCTTTGATAGCAGTTATAGAGCCATGAAACTCCTTCCAGTTGATAGGGACGAAGTTGCACTCGCAAGTCTTTCGCGAGTATCGCTAACTGTCCATCGCCAAGAAGCGCAGAGTCTTTGACAAATTGCCATTGTGGATCGGCAATCTTCCATTCTATTTGCAAGGATGAAGTGGATGTCTCTGGTCGTCCGTTTGGCTGTAAATAAAGAATCTTCAAGGCATCGCTTAGCGTTAATCCACGTTCATTGGCGAGTCTCGCCGCCATACTTAACTTGCTCAAGATGGGATCCTTGTTGCGTGCGTCCAAGATGATCCATTGATTCTTGAGAAATATGAGCTGCTCTTGCCGGTTTAGGATTTCCAGAACCTCCTCATGACTCAGATCAAGGTCAGAGAGCTTAAAAGATAAATGCATAAATCCTTCGCGATTTTGCGAAGGCGGAGAGATCTGTGGAGTTAACTGAGCCTGAAGGGTCGGGCGTCGCAAACGACCGTTTTTTTGCCAGTCTTTTGGCACATGAACAAAAGTTGAATCTTGAGCTAGGGTGTCCGCATGGACAAGAAGATGGCCTACTTCCTTTAAAGGCAAGGGAATCGGTTTAAAAAGCGATCGTTTGGCAATGGCCGTAGCCAAGCCGGATGCACAACCAGCCAAAGTATTTAAGGCGCGAAAGATCCATTCTAAGTCTCTGGTGTGATCTTGTTTTTGTAAGTATTCACCCACCACTTGATGGATAAAGCGATGCTCCGTATCGGTAGCAATAGCCACCGTAAGGAGTGCAAGGAAATGTTCGGGTTGCTCTTTGCTTGGTTCAGCTAAGTGAAGATGCAAACATTGGATTTGCAGGATCGCAGGATGATGATGCGCTAAATATTTCAGCCCCTCCTGAGATTGACCCGTCGGGCAAAGAGCGAGCAGCCATCGGGTGTAAAAAAGCGTGAGGTGAATTTCACTGATCTCAAACCAGAGCAAGTCCTCGGATCGTTCACTGGATCGTTCCAATTGACCGAGGCTCTGTACAACTTCCTTAACCTGCCCCTCACTGATGATAGCTCCGGCCTGCCACAGACCGAGGGTGCGCTTAACAAGGTATTGCAATACCCGCTGCCATATAAGGATATTTCGCGTCCCCTGCTCCACATGAGTGTGAGACCAACGCAGGAGCGTGTCCGGCCAAAGATCGCTGAAAGTGGAATTTTCATCCCAGGGTAAGCCTGCTTTTAAGTCATTGTCATAGGATGCGATATAGGGAGAGCCATCATCCCTGAGTCCAAGAGCTGAAACCCAGGATATTGGCGTCACTTGCGTCATTCGTATGGCGTCCTCGGCAGGGAGCAGTTACAATGAAAAGTACTACATATTGAGGTGCGAGGGGGAGAAAGAAATCCTATGGATAGGCATTCTAACTGGCTGATATTCTTATGTCTCCCCTTTTTTGGGGGGTGCGGGCCTTTAACTCCATGGCAAACGGTAGAGCTAGATCGTGGTCCAACAGTGCGTACTCGTTCTTTGTCTACGGCGCTGCCTCTCACGATTGGTGATGCTCATTGTCAGGATTCCGGCGAGTCTTTTTCCCTCAACCAGAGATCGGTGTGGTTGGTGAAGTCGGGGCGCTTGGAGCTTACATCCCATCCATTCGCGGCTAGCTCTGGCGAGTTGGGGTTGTCAGGTTCTTCTGTTATACGGACAGAAATAGGCCAAGGTACGGTATCTCATTTTGAGCAGAGCTCGTCCTCAGGAAGATCCCGCCGGCTGCAGCTGCTGGAACTGACCTCTGAGTCAAAATACCTAAAGGTTTGTCCCAGATGGAGCAATACCAGCGACAGCTACCTAGAGAATGCCGCTCTATCTGCCTTGAGTGTCGTAGAGAGGGCCCATGAAATTCATCAGATGCATTTTAAACCTTCAACTCCTACCCGTTTAACGCTTCGCATGCTACCTCGTGATCAATTGATCAGTCGCTATGATGGAGAAATGGTGCAGTATTCTTCCTTTACCACGGATAATGCAACTTGGAGCTTGCGAAGTGCGGAAAACGGTGATCGGGAGACGGCTTTGACATTTTATCCCCAAAGTCTTGAGGGGAAAGACCTGGGACTCTTTGGCTCCCACGCTGTCTATCATCTGCCTATGGCTATCGCTCACGAGTATGGGCACGAAGTGTTTTATGCTGCTCTACCTAGCTATTTTCAAGAGCTGGATGAGAATGAGAAAGATTTTTGGGATCTGCAACATAGAAAAGTTTCGGGATGGAAAATGCAGCCGGAGTGGTTCGGTCATTTTCTGGGTCGTTCCGCTGCCAATGCAGATGCCATCTCTGCCATCAATGAAGGATTTGCTGACTTGTTTGGATATGTTGCTATCAGCCACGAGGAACGAGATTTATCGGCGCAAAGGTGTATTGCTCACCGATCGCCACAAGTGGATCGTTTCTCTGAAAAGGAGTTTAAACGTCTGAGCGAATCGAATCTTACCGTCTTCCTCACAGGGTCTGCCCCGGAAAGCTCTGAGCCTGGCGAAATGGAGGACGACGAACTGTGTGGCGGCATCCCCCATCAAGATAGTCATGTGCTAGGCTCCATATTCGCGCACCAGCTGTGGCAACAAATGAGCTTAAGAGGCTTAACCGATGCGCAAATCCTCGCGCAGTTGAGTTTATGGTTACAGGGCATGGACTTATTGATCAAGGAGAAGTATTTTCAACTAGGACCTCGGGCCCTCATGTCGGAAAGCTTGCGAGGCTTTATGACAGCCTTGCAGGGGGATCAACCCTTGACTGTTCTTCAGTGCAATCAGCTACGAGAGGGTCTTACCCCTTTCTATTTTGAGTGGCTTGAAGAATCCGATGAATTTATGAAGAACTGCACCTAGGCGCCAGTGAAATCTGATTTCTATATTTGCAATTTCATCCCATAGTAAATGCCGATATCATCCACTTTGGTTTCCAGTGCCGATTCTTGCCTCTCCTTAAATTCCCAAGTGGATTTGAAAAGTCCACCTTGAAAGCGAAAGACGCTGATTTCTATGAAGGGTCCATAGAGATATTGTTCTCCTGTCACTTCACTATAGTCGTTCTGACCCCTATCGTAGATTTGATAGCTGCCCTCAGCTCCTAACCATTTGAAGAGATAGAGTTGCATATCTGCGCCATAGGTCACGCCTTGAAATTTGGATTGCGTGGCCTCACTTGTTTGGTGGAATCCCCAACCCGTTTGGTATTGGTACTTGCCATACTTGAGATTGAAGCTACTGTCTTGAATGTTTTTGCCAAAGATTCTTAGATTGGCGGAGTAATGACTAAGGGATTCCTGTTGTAAAGAGGCGCCCGCGACAGCGGATAGACCGCCCCCGAAAGCAAGAACATCCGGTTGGGGATTCAGTTGGGTCAAGGACTGCTGATAGCTCATACCTTGATCTTTTGAAGTCAGGTAGCTACCCTCAAACCCCCAATCAATATTGAGGGTACGAATACCTACGGTTGAAGAGACCAAATTTGTAAGCCAGAATTGTGCTGTAACCCTGGTCGCTTTGCTGTCAGACTGTAAAATTTGATCTTTGTTAGAAGACTCGTAAGCCAATTGGGTTCCCTGCAAATTGAACTCTGGCTGAAAGCGATCTTTTGCCGGGTCGCTAAACATCGCTAGCCAAACATCCATCATTTTCATGCGCTCTTTGATGCGCAGCCATTCGGTTAGTGTCCACCGCGTGGATTTTCTCTCCTCTTGTACTTTGGTTACATAAGTGGTCACATAGGTTTCGCTTAAGGCCTTATGAGCTGGGGCAAGCCAGAGGGTAACGATAGGAAGCCAAGTACGAATGGTTTTCATTAGCCTCTCCTCTTCTCAGGTCCAATCCAAAACCACATTGGACGCGAGATTGTCGAGAAGGCCCATCCCTGGCCTAAAAAATAGATTGACTGTCTGGGATTGGAGGCAAAATGTTCAATGATGCTTCGATTCCCACATCTTCTATCTCGGAACCTCGAGGCGTGAACTTGATGGGAAGCGCTCATGGGTTCCAAGGCGCTGAAAATGATGGGGTTTTGGTCTAGCTACCCTTGATCAAAAAGAGGGAAAAATGGCGATTCCGTTTAGTGGAGGGTCAGGCCATAGCTCACCAGCAAGGACCTCCCAGCCATGAACTGACCGTCAGGACCCGGGAAGCCTGTTCTGCCGCGCTGTGTGCCGCTGGAGATGGCAAGAGACTGTGTATTCTGCAAGTTCTCAATATAAAAACCTACTTCATGGGTGTTTTGCGGGTCCATCAAAAGCTTGGCGAGAAGGCCCACGTTCCACACCCAATGGCCTTCCACTTGGGTGGTGTTTAATGGATCGCGATAATAAGAACTCTGGTAGACACCCTGCACCTCCGGATGTAGCTGCCAAGATGATTTGCCATGATGATGGTATTTACCGCGAAGGGTCGTAAAGAATCTTGAAGAAGAAACAAAGGGAATATCTTTCGGGAATTGATGAGAGGAAACGTCCAGGGCACGTTGAACGGAATAGTTGCCTATCAAATCTAAAAAATCCAAGCGCTGCATAAAGTAGGCCTCAAGCCCTCGTACATCTGTTTGTTGGATATTGACGGCTTTGTATTCTGAAAAGGATGTTAAGATCGTGACGATCTTATCTACCGTCTGGTCCCGAAACACTGCAAGTTGGAATTCACTGTTGAGATTTCTCCAGTGCATGCCCAGCTCCAGGTGTTCAAGCTGCTCCGGTTCGAGGAGAAAGTTCTCACGAACAAAGGCGCCATCGCCAAAGAGCTCAAATAAGGACGGTTGTCGCCTATATTGTGCTCGTTGGAGGTAGATAAGGGCTTCATCATTCATAAAGAAATTTAATGTTGCCGCTAAATCATGCCATTCCACGCGATTCATTTCTAGCTGCTGGCGGGAGCTGCGCTGGTGGGTGCTTGCTTTAAGCTCCAGCGTCAGGGGCTGCCAAAGATGCCACTGAAGGCCGCCATAGAGTTTTCGATGTTCGAGCTTTGTATTTTTTCTTAGCTCGTTGGCTCTCGTCAAAGAAGAATACGACAGCATTTGCTGACCATGGATGGCAAGACTCCATTGGTCTCGCCGCAGCTGCATGCCTGCAAAGAAAATTTTTGAACCGGCAAGGGTTGAGCGTTCAGCGGTATTTGCCAGGACGGATTGAGTTGGATCTGTGGTATGGACTTGGTCACGAACGGAACCCGCTCCCAAAGCAACTCTTAGGGAAGATTGCGGTCGGTAAGAACCCTGTACATTTAGCCACTTTGAATGTGCGCTCTTAAAAGCTTGCGAAGCTCGTCTAGCCGATACCGCTGGTAGCTCGGTCTCGCTTTGTAAATGCCTTGCCATCGCACTAAAACCCCAAGGTCCATGTTCTAGGGATATCGTCGGCAGCAATTGCTGAGAGGAAGAATCATTGTTGCGTTGGGATTTTAGACTATCATCGGCAGCGTTAAAGGGTGTGCCATTGTCATTGTATATGCTGTCCAGTCCAGGAGATCGGTGACTGAACAAAGACAGCGACGATTGCACGATACCCTGCGGCAAGGACCTGACGCCACTGGCGGCTAATTTTTGGAGCACCCCGAATTCCTTCCCACCTTTTATTCCTAAATGGAAGGCAGGAGTCGCCCTGCGATTTTGCCTAAAGCTTAGGCTGCCGGCGGGAGACATCGATGGCGATTGCCAGGGGCTGACGCCTTGATTGATTTGCACTTCCCCAAGAATGCCTGGAGTCAATTGCAAGTCACCCAGAAGGTTCTGCAATGGATCTACGATGGGCATATCATCGACGTAAATTTCACTATAGGCACCGGATTGACCGCGAAATTGCGGTAGAGCAAAGAAGCGCTGATAGGGCTGACTCCCAGCCTGTGGCCTTGCTCCCGGATGCTCCTCGTAATAGATGCGGGAATCGTCGCTAAAAAATGAACTCGGTCGGACTATGGTCGAGCGCCCTCCGCGCAGAAGTCTTCTGCTGTCGTCGGGATCTGCAATGACATTCACTTCATTATTTGCAAAGGAGGGTGCTGGGAAGATGATCAGTATAGCGAACATCATGAAGCGCGTCATCGCTCCATAAGCTATCCTAGATTTGGACGAGGGCTTGTCTAACCACTCTTTATGCAATTTCACTCTTAAAAATGGGCTAGTATACAAATGCCCCAAGATAGGGCACTCCAGCCAGCGGATAAATCGATCGCAACCAGTCGCCAGTCTTCCCGTCAAAAACATTCAAAGTGCCATTTTGTAGGTCATGATCGCTGATCAAGATGAGGTTTCGGACATCATCGTGGTAGATTTGATGGAAGCCCATGGTTTTCTCTGGTGCTTTGTAGAGTATTTGGCTTTGATAGTTTCCCTCTGCGTCCATCTTTAGGGACAGCACCTCATAGCTTGCAGGTCCTTGCTCTTGTTGTCTCATGATTGGCATGAGAATGTGTCCGTCAGCGGCAATCACGGGTTGTCCGTTGAAGAAGGTTTTCCCAGGTCCAAGATCAGGCACGGAAAGCTCGGTGGAAGTCCTGGTCTGTATGTTGGTGCTAGTAATTTTCAGATCGCACAGCCCAGGAGTTTGAGTGGTTACAAACGTTGAACAAAGGCTGACCGTGGTAAAGGTCTGTGGATCTTGAGTCGCGCCTAAGGATGGAATCGGTCCTGGTAGCGGCAGCGCCATCCGCTCCTCGTCATCTGGAAAAAAATCAAAGGGCTGAATATCGGCCGGAGATTCTGAGCTTAAATCAATAGCGAGCAACGCGGCATTTTGGGTTGGGACCATGTTCCAATCTTGTCGAACGTAGCCTTGATTTGCGATGATGGCGATAAAGCGATCATCCACCATGGCAAAATAGATCTCTGTAGGCTTTAAAGTCGTGTCCGCAGGTAGTCCAAAGTCGACAGCGGTCCATTTTTTTGTCACGCTTGCCGTCGCGAGGTCGTAGAGTGCTATGGCTCCCTCCGAATGCAAACTAAGTAACCATTCCGTGGCAGAGATTTGCAACGCCGCATAGGGATCTCCGACGTGATCCAGGGCAAGGGCTTGTTGGCCGCCAAAGTTCAGAGACGAGTCAAAGGTCTGGATGTTAAAGCTGGCCTCGGTGCGATTGAAGAGAATGCCCTGCGATCCTGAATAAGTTAAAAAGGGGTCGCCCGAGGCACCCGCAAGCACTTCGCTTACTTCCCATGTGTCTAAGTCCAGCCACATAATAGAAGAGGATTGCCATGTGGTGGCATCTGTCATCCCAAAGAGTAAGCCTCGATATTGAAATAGCTCCCTTTCGGAGGGATCGGGCGTCAAGCCGAAATCAGGGGGCGCCGCTTCGCCACTCGGATCGGTCTGCGCCGGGGCAGGTGGTGAGGGTGTTTTGCTCTGACAGGCAACGATCAAGGTTATTGATCCTAGTATGGCGAGGCTCTTCGAAATAAATGCGCCAGGCTGAAAGGACGCCCAGTAAGGGTCACATAGCAAGGAAAGACGGCCACGCGGCCAAGATTGACTTTTGTTTGATGAATAAAAAAGCATGTTCAACATAGACGCCCCTTGCTCGAGAGATTTTAGAATCTGAATGGCGACCGGGCTTTGTTGCATGTCCAAATTATTTGAATTCGTCAGCAAACTTTACCGTTGCGGCACAGCGCCGGATTCCCACCGGACTTCCCCATCTCAGAACTGATGGATTCCAGTTGGTCATATGTTGGCGTGGTCGAATTGTCAATCTCTGCTTTAGGGTTTGCATCTGTAGGGCCCATGGCTAAAGCTAGCCACGGGGTATCCTAATGATATAACTGAAATCATTAAGGACTGGGACTGAGTCGCTAAGGCTGGGCAAGCTCGAGAATTTCAACGGTACTCAGCTCCAGGGCATGCAAATAGTCTAGTGAAATCCACTTCACGTGGTCTTGGAATAGATGCCGATTGAGCTGCAAAAATTTGCGATCAGCTTCGGTAGGTGCGAGTGAAGAGGACGAGATTTTTGCAATATGATCGTGGCGCATCGGGTGGGCATGAATGACGCTTTGGATTTGCCACCTGCCAACTAAGTCCTCTTCCACCTTTCTAAGCATGTCGCGAAGGCGAATTGGTTCTTCGGTGGCGTGCGGCTGCCAGGGGGTGCGCTGCTCGGTGACAGCATAGATTAAAAGATCTCTGTGGGAGGGTACTGAGCTTAAGACGATGGCAAAGAAGTCTACAGGACCATCTTGATCTTTTACTGGCTGGAGAAAGGTCGAAGTCATGAGATACTCGAGGCAATTCATCGTTCGAACTCGCGCTGGGTATTGTTTGAGAATTTGCGCGGTCAAGAAAGCGTCGCGACGCAGGTCCTCGTTGAGGGCCCCGCGGAATTGTTGGGCCGCGGAGCTCATGGCGGAGAGCGGGTTTAAACTCTCGCGAGAAAACAGCTGCTGTAAGAAGTTCCGATATTGACTAAGGCGACCTTGTTGCATTTCTCGGGAGCCGACGCTAAGGCTTCTATGGTTTGGTAGCACTTTGCGAAGCTTGCCGAGCCTATCTTGGGCGTGATATTCCCATTCTTTCCCGGATAAAGCCCATTGACAATGCTTGATTCTCGGTGCAGAGGAAGAGGTTGTGGCTGCTGGGTGGTGGCCGCCATCGGAGGAATAGGTTCTGGCGGATGAGTTATGAGGGGTGCCTATGACGCAAGCTGATGCAAAAATGAAGGATAAGATTAGGCGGCTAGCTGCCAAATGCATTGCAGATTTTTCCCTTATCTCCGAAGGAGACAAGATACTCGTTGCAGTATCAGGTGGAAAAGATTCCAGCATTCTGGCTTTGACCCTTCAAGAATTGATGCGCCGGGCACCTGTGCGTTTTTCCCTACATGCCTTGCTCATCGATCAAAAGCAGCCGGGCTTTAATGCCCAGGCCTATTTGGATTGGATGGAGCGCCAGGGGATGCCGGTGGAAGTTTTAAACGAGGATACCTATAGTGTCGTCGTGCAAAAGACGGAAAGAGGCAAGTCCTATTGCGGACTTTGCTCGCGATTGCGTCGCGGAATTCTCTATACTTATGCCGAGCGTCATGGGTTTAATAAAGTTGCCCTGGGACACCATCGCGATGACCTCAATGAAACTCTGCTAATGAATATGTTCTTTAACGGTAAAATCGCGACCATGCCCCCCCTCGTGAAGGCGAAAGGAAAGCCAATCGAAGTCATTCGGCCTTTTGCTTATGTACCCGAGGAAGATCTCAAGGATCTTGCCAGCTTGCTACAAATTCCCGTGATTCCCTGCAACCTTTGCAGCAATCAAGCAGGGATGGTGCGTGCGGAAATTAAGTCTATGTTAACGCGACTGTATGTAAAGCATCCCCAGGCTGGGCAGAGTCTCCTGCATGGGATGAGCAATGTGAAGATGTCGCGATTGTTGGCAGCCAAATCCCCCACCCCGATGAATCCTTAGACACTTTGTAGGGGGGAACTGAGCCCGGCTCCTCATAAGTATCCGTGATATTTGCAAACAAAAATAGTTTCTTGACAATCTCAGTTGGCATGGAACGTGCTTTCTATTCCTACTTACAAGGGGTCTCTTTGGGAGGGTAGGATATGAAGTCAGTTAAGAGTGTTTTCGTATTGGGGGCTGTGTTGACGATTGCTTCGTGGGCTCCCTTTGCTGCTGCTCAGTCAGCCCGACGAGAAGATCCCAGGCTGCATTTTGAGAAATGCTTTAAAGCGAGCATAGAAATATGCCAATTCGCGATTTCGGGTCTAGTCCGGGAAAGTGAATCTCTCCGTCAAACGACCAGCTTAAAGACTGCACATGGCCAAGAGATCTTTGCCGTTAAAGAAGCCAGTGTTCGCAAGGTGCAGGGTCGCTCGTTACTATTCGTGACTGGATCTTGGCTAAGCACGACTCGCAGTGCGAAGTCCCTGCGCGACTTGAGAGCGAGCTCCGGTGGACGCGAGGCGCAAGTGGGTCTTCGAGCGCGAAAATCTGTGCAATCCTCTCCCTATCAGGGCAGGAGTTATGAAACTTCGGACCAAGATACGGTTTCGGAAGCCATGAACCATCTGTCTAGTGATAGGGTTCCCAACGCCCCGATTCTGGTTCAAGAGCAAGAACCTAAGATCCAGTATTTGGAACTGGAATTTTAATCGCTCAATCGCGAGTCTTGATACTTAGTTTGACAGTTAAAGGGAAATGGTCAGAGCTAAGGATGTCAGATCTGACGAAAGCTTCTTGCACAATCAAATCTCGGACGAACACGTGATCCAAAGAAGCTAAGGCACTTCTTTTATCCGATTCCATGATAGCTACTTCTAACCCTCTTTCCTGAAGAAACGCAAATAAGTTACTCTGCAGTTTCGGAGTGAAGGTATTGAAATCCCCTGCAAGTAGCAGCGGTCCAGATTTTGGCGCATAGGAAAACACATGCTCCATCTCAGCCAAAAGTCCACGGGAGGTTCTTAGTAACTTTGCGTGAATATTAATGACTGACAGATTTCGATTGGCACACAAGAAGTTCGTCAGCAGAGAAGTTTTGGGGGTCTTGAGGAGGGGTTCAGGACTGGTGCATAAAATCCGCTTCGGTGGATCAATGAGTTGAGCTTTAGCTAAAGTCAAAACACCATCCCTAAGGCCGTCGAGCCGGCGATAGGAGGTGCCGTGAATGGCAAGGAAATTTTCCTGATGCAGTGTATTGATAGCTCTGGAGGACAACAAAGCTTCTTGCAACAAAAAGAGATCGCTCTCAGCCAGGAGATGGCGGAAATCTCTGGTGAAGTTCTCATTTCCCGCACCCTTACAGATATTCCAGACGGTCACTTTAAAGGGGGAGAGCAACTCTTTGGCGGTTAACCCGCCTCCAAAGGCCAAGACTGCGTCCTGATCCTCCACCAATTGAATCGACCAAACCTTTGCCAGGCTCTCGATCATGGCTCGATAAGAGCGAGGGGGGCGGCTTGATCTGGAAGCACTGGAATCCCTTGCAGGTTTGTTTCGAAGCTTTTTCATTAACCAGTCCCCCGGAAAAATCTATCTTACAGATATTTCTGATATATTCAGCCTTTCTTTTTCGCGCCTAAAGTTCCTTGCCGGGTTTGCCGATAAGAGGGGAAACCTGGGGTATGAGTGAATGATGGGGAACTTTCAAACCATTAAGAGAAACCTATTCATGGCCATCTTGTCCGCGTTGTTCATGGCTCAAGGCTGCGCGAGCTATGACCCTGAGGCTAGGACCAAACAAGCAGGACGGCCGCAACAGCAATACTCCGCAGCAGGTATTGTAGGAATGGCTTTTGATCAAGAAGCTTCCTGCCAGGTGGCCTTGTATCGGGAGTCAGAGGGGGCGAAGTCTCTTTATCGCGTCGCCAGTGCAGCTCATTGCTACCAGAAATGGGCAAAAGAAGTGGGCTCATTTTCACAGAGGCGCACCATACGAGTCTTCATGAACCACGGGTTCGCGGATTTGCCGCAGGAATTTGAGTTACAGGTAGTACTCACATGGATTGGGCAGGAAAGTGCCTTAGGTCCGGCAGAGGATCTAGTCCTATTTGAGGTGAGAGGAGTGAATTTTGGTCTTGCGGCAGGAGTTGAGCAACCCGAAAAACACCAAAGGCTATTCTCGCAGGTTGTCATGCCACAAATGAAAGAAGATCAGTTTGGGGATTTTGCGATGGAATCTGGTCGGAGTTTGCTTTTAATCTATTACAAACAGCGAAGTCCCGGCCTTCCATCCCTTGTTGCAGAGAGTCCAGATGCCAGTGGTGGCAACAATGCTAGCGTGCTTTTTCAATCAAGTGTGGGAACACAGAAAACATTAGGGCACACCTTTCTTTCAAATCCAAGTGTAAGCGGCGCAGGTATATATTCTTGTCTAAAGCAGATAGATAGTTTTACTGATTGCAGATTAATTTGCATTCATAGTGGCACCAGCAGGTTTATGGAAAATTCTTGCACGGTATTGGCTCCACGCTCCGAGGAAGGAATTTAAGAATGGCGCAATTTTCAATCCTACTTGCCCTTTTGTTTTTTGCGACAAATTCTTGTCGCACGCAGCGCGATAGTGCTTGTCTACTCAGCGCAGCGCAAGCACCAGTGGATGCAGGTTTCGCCAAAGTTCCCGGCGGTTTCGTGGTCTTCACTTACCGTGGATTGGCTGAGGGGGGATCGGCCTTTCAAGAGAATGAAACACAGCAAAGAATAAGTGCTTCTTTTGAATTTCTGCAAGAAAAAGATGAAAACGGAGACAGTCGATTCTTTGTCGATGTCGTATCCCCGCCCAATGTACTCTACTTGGGCAGCCTCGATCGGGTTTATGCTGAGGTGTACTTGCGGGGGCAATATTTAAAAATTCCCATAGTGCCGGCTGAGTATTTACAAGCAAATGAAGTCATGAAACAAGCAAGAACACTAAAAAGCTCGGAAGAGGTGCTTGGCACCCTGATAAAATCACTGGATCAAGCTCCGGTGACCAGTGATGCCAAGACTCGGGTCGAGGGCAAAGAGAAATCGATTCACGATGTCTTTTACTTGGAACAAGCTAAGAGCCTTTGTCAAGATTTAGAAGGAGACTCCTGTCGCGGAATTGATCAGTTGCGGGTGGTTAGATTTGAAGTTCAACTTTCGGACTTTCACTTATCCCGCACTTTTCGCGAAGAGTTAGTCAAAGTCATGGCTGAGCATGAGGATCTTATTGCTAAGATTCGTGCGGCTCGCCTTTATTTGCAAGGCCTTCGACCCATCTTGCAGCAGTTTGTTGGTAGCGCGTCAAGGTACCATGCTGAGCATTTAGAAAATATGGCAAATTTGTATCCAGATCTCTATAAGGCTTATGGCAAATATCGTTCCTATATGCATGCCGTTTTAGATTTAGAAAAACATGAAGCAAAATTAGAAGTTATCAAGTATCAGGAAAAATTTTGCAATTCTGAATTGTCCTCGTATAAAGAAGTCGAATGTAAGGAGCTAAAGGCCCTGTTGGACGCGGTAAAGCTCGCCCCACTGAAGGTTCTTGATGAAGCGTGTGTTGTCCTAGATATCCAGTCTTGGCTGGCGCAGGTCCGTAAAAGCAAGGAACCTTTGAACTATCAAGTTTGCCAAGATTCGCTGCAAATTCATCATTGGGGTGAGCATGCGAACTCTTTTGCCATCGAGGTGGATCAGGGTGCGATCACAAGTGATTTTTTACTAGGTCGAGCCTTGTTGCTGGGCAGGGCTCGCGCCTTAATTGGCTATGGTCTTGCCGCCTACGGTGAAGTCATACAGGCAGCAAAGACTGCGGGCGTTAGCCCACTCGTATTTACCAACTTTGTCGCCGGGATCGATCAAGATGGGGTTTTGGATTCTGATTCTGTTTTTTATGGTGGATTTCCCTTAAAGAGAGAGGTGGCTTCACGAATCCAGTTAAGGCAAAAATTCTGGGAATTTGTTCCGATGCAGTCGGTGGCTTCTTTGATGAGCCCTTGGGAAGAAGGCAGCGAGTCATCCACAGTGAGTGTGGACTGGCTAGATGCAAAGCAAAGCAACCTTGGGTTCTGCTTTCAGATGGGATCCCAAATTTCGCTGAGTGGTCTGCCGGTCCTGGGTTTGTTTGGGGGATGTGATCAATCAGGGGGTGCCGTCATTGTGCCACCGCCTTACACCGGGGGCGACACACTGCTTGGATCGAATGGCGACAGTGGCGAGGTCATTGATGAACCGGATACTGCAGAGCCGGTGGCTAGTGCGGATCCGCTCGCTAAACGAGATCCTGAGGCTGCTGAAGGCGTAAGGGCCGAAGACTTTTTATCTGATCAAGATGGACCTATGACGCCTGAAGCCAATTCGGAAGAAGGCATTCAGGCTGAGCGATATCGTACAGAAGTAGGTGACGTGGACGCGGTGGCGAAGTGTGGTCCATAAGGGGCGGTGAATTTTATAAACTGCCCCCCTCTATTGTTGCTGTTTTGATGGATTCATCAGCCGAACATGGTTGTGATACCAGCGGTAAATCGCTAGCAAAGCCTCCAGTCCGCTGATCTTCTTGACTGTACACCAGGTTCGCCTGGTTAGCGTCTTCAAATTATCCCGGATCATGCCGCAGGTATGGTTTAGGCTAAAAAGAGGATCGAATCCGCCGCGCTTTAGCTCCCCTTGACCGACGACACATCCGCGACGCCCTTTATAGGCTTTATGCTCTGCCTGGGGAAAAGCTTTTTTCAGGGCTTTGAGATAATGGGGGTTTTTATCCGATTCAAACCTTACCATGGCCCCGACCTGAGGTTTCAGCTCCTGAAAGAGTCGGGCCCAGCCCCCGGGGCGTAAATCGTC
>JBIKVD010000256.1:0-6485 GCA_044357055.1 Oligoflexales bacterium
AAGTGGTTCGATCCCAGTTGAAATCATGCAAATGGAACGTGGTAACAATTCTTGGGAAATGACGAGCAAAGGCACTATCAGCGTCGATGAGAATTCAATGTTGAATCTTCCTAGCACCCTGGCAAAAGACGACTTGATTTTGAGGTTTCCCAAGGCGATACCAAGCTACACGGCGCTCTTGACTGAGAAATCCTTCGACGAAGGCATTTTTTTGAAAGAGATCCAGCAATGTCATTTCATTGCCGGTGCACTTTTTGAATTGCTCTTAACCCAACCCGGTGCCGCAGACCTACTGAAAATGGACGCAAATATTCTGGACGAATTGCAGGAATTGGGCCTGAAAATTTCCGCTGCCATGCAACAAAACGACAGTCTACAATTCTTGCCTTCCGAAGAAATGATGCTTCTCGTTTTATCCAGCTATTTGCAGGAAAAACAGGATTCTCGGAAACCTACCCCAAGTGAGCCTCCCTCTGTTAGTTCTGAACCGATTGCAGAATCTCCTGTCGAAGTGATGGATGCTGAAGAAAAATCGGGAGTTCCTGTTGAAGAAACGGCGCCGAGCCAAGAATCTGATGCCAATGAGACGCGCACCGCAGGCGGCCTTTCCGCCATCGAATATGATGCCACCGGCGCTCTCGCCGAAACCAGGGAAAATGCAACGATACTGGTAAATCTTCCAGAATCAGGCGACGCTCCTTACTTTTCTTCAGAAGAAAATGAAGACCAGGGCCCGAGTGATACCGAAAATCTGCCAGATTTAGATGCGGAACCCGTCGAAATCCATGTGGAGGAAGCTGCCGCTGACGACTCCGAGGACACCAAGCAAGATGAACAGCCTGGAGATCTTGAAAAGAAAGAGACAAAAAAACAAAAAATGGATGCCGAGAAGCTGGCCTCCAACCCATTTGATTTGCCGGGACAGATCACCATCAAACTTCTAAATCAAGGACAAGCTGGGGACAATCCGGGATGTGAATTTTTGTCTCCTTTAAATGCGTCGAAATTCGACTATCTTCGCCTAGACAAAGAATTCCTATACTCTTTACGTTGTGACAAGATAAACGTCAATTCTGCTAAAGTTCTTCATGTTCATCTGAAGATGCAATTAGATGATACCCGAAGACCCCGTAGGCAAGACCTCTTCTCTCTTTATGCTTTGCGCCGAGAGAAAGACGATCCACGAATGATCCTACGGTTGACCCTGGAAAATGGTGGGTTCGTTTTACAATCAACAACAACGCATCCCAAAAAAAAGAAGCGCTACCTAACACAGAAGTCGCTATGGAAATCTAATCTTGTCGCAGGCAGTTCCTTTTCCATCAAACTGGAGCTTTCGGAAGACAAGACTCTCCTTAGCGTGAACGAGAAGGAGCTTCCTCTTATCAGCACCAATCGCACGGGTTTGATGAGTCCCTCGGAGGATTTGCTCGCTATCTTAGGCAATCGAGTGGGGGGAAAGAAACCAAGTTTTGGCAAAATCTATGATGCCGACCTTGGGTTTACCCTCAAATAATCTGCTGCTAAGAGCCATGATGCTGCGGGGGAAAAGGAATAATTTTGCACCCAGCAGGAAGGTTTCGCCTTCCTTCGCCAGGCTTACTGACACCACCACGGGGCCGATCGCGATCCTGAAAATGCGATGATGGATCGTCATCTTGAATGGTTGAATTCCCAGTATCCAATGCTGAAACAGGTGAAAGGGGACGATGTTTTGATTGATGTTGTTCGGTAGGTGGCGAAGATTTTACAAACAAAGCGGCGACACCGTCACCATCCAGCAACTTGCCTGCCGCAAGTCCGGCCCTTACCAAATGCGCGGTCTTGCAATCAATGTCAGACAATTTTCGCAGCCGTTCGATACCGAGAATTTTTCCTGCCCGTAATACCGCGTGCATAGCTTCATCGATATGTCCCATGTGCAAATAGGCTCTGGCTAATAGGGTAAACAGATCTTCCAGCACAGCCCGTTCTGTACCCGTCAAGTGACTATGCTTTCTTGCAGCCAAAGTTAAACTGATAACGCCTTCCACCTGCGCTATAGCACTGCCAAAATTCCCCAGCCGCCAATCAATTAAGCCTCTTACGACGCTATTGCAGAGTCCTTTAGGCAAGAAGACCCATAGATATTGCCACAGACGAGCCAGCGCTAAAGGACCTCGTAAAATCAATACAGGCCCCACTAGCAAGGCGCTCAAGATCAGCATCAAAGTTCCGAGCAGATCTACCAAAGCAACAAAGAATCCAGAGCCAGAGGAGGCTCTTTCCCACCGACGCCGCGATGCTGCGAATTGGCTAGCAGCTTTTAACATAACCACAGGCACTCCCCTCATTTCGGCGCTTAGCTTATCAAGCTAGGGAAATGTGGCAAGTTTTCTTAACAAATGTGGCCATTAAAATCGGAATTGGCGCTTTATGGATTGATGACAAGAAGCTGCCCTGGAACGATTCGAGAATTATCTAAGCGATTCTTGCTCTTTATGGCTCGCACGGAGGTCCCAAATTTCTGAGCTATCGCAGCTAAGTTGTCACCTCTACGGACTCTGTATCTGCTTTTCTGACGCTCAGCGCCATTGGGTTTTGTCAACTCACCCGATTGTGAAGATGAGGCTCCTTGGAAGGCCACTTGCACGATTTTCAGGCGCGTACCAGCCAAGATTCGGTTCCCTTTGACGGTTCTCTTATTTTGCTCTTTAATTTCATCCACTTGTACGCCATAACGCCGGGCGATTTGCGTCAAATTTTCTCCCCGTCGGACCACATGGTAGAGCGTTCTCCCTTTCGCCTTCGCCACTAGGTTGCTTGGTGGCGAAACTTCCGCCGGCGATGGACCCTCTGAATCGTCGGTTGGAATCTTTAGGCGGGCCCCTGCATGCACGCGATTATTGCGGGTATCTCTGGGATTAGCCGAGCGCAGCTGCGTCATGCTTACTCGGTACTTCCGCGCGATACTGTAAACACTTTCTCCAGACCGTACCTTGTGCACTTTGAACCTGGAAGAGGTCACGGGCCCTTCTGAAGAGGCCACCGGGCCTTGCATTTCGGCGGCGATGGCCAACAAATCCATATCGCTGCCTTTGCTGGGAATCCATACCTTGTATTGGGATTTACCTCCCGGGGCCATACCCGAACGAAGGTGTGGATTAAAGGCTATAATCATATCTTTAGAAAGGCCATTGGCTCGGGCCGCCGCCTCCAAACTGCTTCGGGCCGGCACATTCACGCCTTTTACTTCCCAGCGTGGTGCGGGATCAAAGGTAGGCAAGCCGTATTTCCCCGGATTCTCCCCGACAATCCTAGCGGCGATGATCTTGGGGACATAATCAGAAGTCTCTCGCGGCAATAGACCCTCGTCGACTAAACGCCAATAGTCCCTATGAATGCCTTTCATGATTCCACGAAGGACTCTGCCCTCCCCGGCATTGTAAGAAGCCATTGCCAAATTCCAGTCTTGGTAGACACGGAACAAATCTTTGAGATATTTCGAAGCGGCGAGAGTGGCTCTAATCGGATCACTTCTCTCGTCAACGTGACGATCCACTCGAAGTCCATATCGGGTGGCCGTACCGCGAATAAATTGCCAAATCCCTACCGCGCTAGCATGGGACTTTGCAAAGTTGCTGAACCCACTCTCAATGAAAGCGAGATAATAGATTTCCTTGGGAAGTCCCTCTTTGACCAAAACTTCTTCTATGGTCGCACGATACCGGGAGCCCCGCTCCATAAATCTAATAAATCGCTCTCGGTCTTTCACGGTGAAATAATCAATCCATTTTTGAACTCTATCGTTCATAACCATGGGAAATTGCGCCATCTCATGGTCAGGGGTTGAGCTGGGGAGACTATGGACATAATCTTCTACTAAGGCCTCGGCGCTTTCACCCTCACCAGTTTCTTCCTGAATAGGTTCGCCAGGTCGAACCCTCGCTTGAATGGCTTCAAGCTCATCCTCGCTCAAAACGACTTCGCCCTCTTCTCCCAAGTCCTCGACCGTGTAGGCTGCTTTACCATCACTTTCAGCACCGTCGTACTTATAGGGTTTATCACCTGAATCCTGACCTAGTTCGCTCCCTATAGGTGCCTGGCGGGCGCCATCGCCCTCTTTTTGGGTGGCGCAGCCGCCAAGGGCCAGTCCAGCTATGACGAAGCCTCGCGAAAAGACGCGCATAACCGCTGCCAAAGAATGATTGAAGGTTCGGCGTTCCATGCAAGACCTCAAGATGGTAAACCAACTCCCCAACCTGATTCAGAGCAATCTGATTGGGCAAAGCAAGTCAAGTTACAAGCTGGGAAAACATACAAATTCATGTACTACTAAGACTATTATGTCTTTCGAAGCCACTATTTTCAAGTGCCTTTCCCATTTTTCCCTTTCTCATTTTTGACTTATCTTCGAATTTCTAGGAAAATATAAACAAAACAACCGCCACCCTTTGAAACGAAATTGCGCACCTTGATTCAGGTTTAGAAAGTTGACCTCTAGCAAATCATGGTGCGGAAACTTATATAGGGAACTTTTGCAAAGATGCGAGCGCTTATACTTTGTTCTCATGCCGAGAGCCGTAAAACTGTCGTCAAGCTGATTCATGCAACAATCAAAAGCCTTGATCCCGCTGCGATGCTCACACGACCCAAGCAAGAAGATCTTAAACATATATTTCCGTATGGGAGCGAAGCCCAACCTTTTGAACTCGAGCGAGAATGGGAAGAATCCCAACTTGAATGCCTACACTGGGACTTTGCGCATCGAAAGAGAACATTGACCCTTTTCCTCCCGCTCTCTTCGATAGAGGCACTCAAGACCTTCGTCATTGAAGAACACCCCTTGGAATTTTGTTGGGGCGTCGCGCCTTTCTCCACCCACTGGGCCGAGTTGATGGGTCACTACCAACAAGCGAGTAAAATATTGCGAATCGCGGGGTTTTGGCCCGTACCCACCCTGCCCCTGAATAACCCCACGGCTATGGACCTGCTTGGAGGAGGTCTTAGCCCGGCGCTCCTTTATGATCCTGCGCCTACGGATTCGGCCACCGTTTCTGTTGCAGCTACTGGTTGGCAATACTGGAGCCAGGTGCTATCGGATATCCTAAGCGCCGTTGACTTTCAGAGTAAAAAAAGAACCCTTAGCCCCCGCCCGACGACACTTCGGCCTCAGGATCCGCGTCCTTTCAGAGCAAGGATTTGCTGGTTTGATTTGCTCCAATTTCGCCCGGGAGAAAAACTGATGCTTGAAAGCCGCTCTGTGCGGGCACTCGTGAGCGTGACACTACAGCAACCTAAAGGGCCTGCATACGGTGACTATGCTGAAGTCAGCATTGCAGGCTTGACACCAGAGGACCTGGCGACTATTGATAGTGAAGGATTCAAACTGAAAAGAGGTGCGTCCTTCATTTCTTGTGGAGTCGTTTCAGATGGAAACTTGAAGGGTATGGAAATCCCTGGCATCTGAACTCGCAGGACTAGTTGCGGCGAACGAAATTCGGATGAAGCCGAGCGAACCTTGGCGCGTTTGTATTTATGAGACGGAAAACTGAACATAACGGTATGTTGAATTTATATTTTCTCTATCCTTTTCTCCCACGGGATATCAGCGCTTGGTTCGGTAGCCTTGGCGCTAAAGGTTGATCATGGAAGAACAGACCTGCGTCGTCGTAATCGACGATGATCCCAATATCGCGACCATCGTCAATAAAGCATTGGGATATTCCGCACATTTTTTCCCCGACGTTGAGTCGTTTCGAAAGAATAAAAAGGAATTGAAACCGGTAGCATGTTTCGTGGACATCATCTTAGGCAGCTCCCAAAACGGCTTAGATATGGTTCAGGAAATACGGCAGGCCTGGCCGCACACGGTCATTATTATTATCAGTGCTGAAGAGACCGATAGGGTCATTGCAGACGTATTTGCCAGTGGCGCCGATGATTTCATCCAAAAGCCACTGAATCCTAGAGAAATATCTGCGAGGCTTCGCTACCGCGTACAAAAAGCGAAAGAAATACAAACACACGCTCATTTTAGCTTTGCTGATATCAATGTGGACACTGTTTCTGGAGTGATCAAGGGGCCAAAGGGCACATCTTCCCTCTCTGACCGCGAGATGAAACTCTTGACTTATTTGATCGATTTTCAGCACCGCCCTATACCCCGAGATGAGCTCAAGCGACTACTATGGGGCAACTTAAAAGTTACGGATAATTCCCTACAGCGAAAAATTTATGAGACACGCACAGCGATCAGATCTGTCAGCGACCATATAGAAATCAAAAGCAAGTATGGCATTGGTGTCACATTAGAACTATTAGAAATAGCTAGGAACGAGCCATAACAGTGCCTGGGCAGAGGTGATAGCGGTATGAAGAATTCCCGACTGTCAATAAATCTAATGTACCAAAGGTACGTTCGCACTTGCCGAACGCGGCGATCCGGACTTCTTTTCTTCATGATACTTCTCTCGTTTAGCTCAACTGGAGTGCGCGCCCAAGAC
>JBIKVD010000257.1:0-6469 GCA_044357055.1 Oligoflexales bacterium
AGATGTCAGCGTCTAAAATCCCAATGCGGCAGTTCATCGCCGCTAAAGCATAGCCTAAGTGAATGGCCGTGGTCGATTTCCCTACTCCACCCTTACCACTTGCAACGACGATGATGTTTTTCACGCCGCCCAGCGCGCTGGTATACGGGGTCGTCAGGCCTTGAGCCACACTTCCGCGCGTGTGAGCTGTCATCTCTACATGGATTTGACCTATACCCGGCATTCCCGCCAGAGCTTCTTCGCACTGCTTCTTAAGCTGCTCTTTGGCTGGGCAGGCAGGAGTTGTCAGGTTGATCGTGACGAAGAGTTGATCCTTAGTTTGGCGAATCGAGGTGACAAAGCCAAGGCTGACAATGTCTTGGCCTAGATCCGGGTCCATGACTTGGCGCAAGCGACGGCGAACTTCATCATCCAAAGTTGCTGCGGGTTTTGCGCTTGCAGCAGAGTTTGTCTCTAAGGATGCCGCAGCTTTCGTAAAGGACTGGATTTTTTCTTTGGCGCTATTCCACAAGCTCATCAGCTTTTTCCTTTCTTATCCGTGTTTGGCTTCGAGGTAGCGTTGAGCGAGCAATGCAGCTTGGCAGCCCATACCTGCAGCGGTAATCGCCTGGCGGAAAGTAGGGTCTGCGATATCACCGGCGCAATAGACACCCGGGGTTTTCGTCTCACAGAAATTCCGCACTTTTGCATAGCCATGATCGTCGGTATCTAACCAAGATTTAAAAACGTCAGAATTAGGCGTGTGGCCTATGGCCATGAAAATTCCATCCACCATGAAATCTTCTTTGGTGCCTGTATCGCTATGCACCAAGGTCATGCCGGTCACGCCACTCGCATCAGACAGGATTTTTTCGCACTTGTAGGGGGTTTTGAAGGTGATTTTTGGATTGTTTTGTGCCCTTTCCAGCATAATTTGCGAGGCACGAAAATCTGAGCGACGATGCACAAGGATGACTTCGGAACATAGTTTGGCAAGGTAGTTGGCTTCTTCCATGGCGGAATCTCCGCCGCCTATCACCATCACTCGTTTCCCGCGAAAGAAAAATCCGTCACAAGTGGCACAGGTTGACAGACCACGACCCATAAGCTTGGCTTCGTCGGGAAGCCCAAGAGTTTTCGCCGTCGCACCAGTGGCGATGATTACCGTGTCAGCGAGGATTTGTTCACTATCGGACCATAGGACTAACTGATCTCCCTTGCGTCCCACTTGGTTAATGCGCTCGTATTGAATGACAGTGCCAAAACGCTCAGCTTGAGCCGTCATCACATTCATAAGTTCGGGGCCCATGATGCCATCGCGAAAGCCCGGGAAATTTTCAACTTCAGTGGTGGTTGTTAATTGACCGCCATGTTGCGGACCCGCGTATATGATTGGTTTCAGCCCTGCCCTAGCAGCGTAAATGGCAGCGGTTAAACCGGCAGGCCCCGTCCCTATGATCACGACCTGGTGGGATTTGTTTGTGTTCTCTGTCATACTGGTCCCTGTGCTAATCTCGATAAATAATCATTCCAACAAGGCGCGATTTTTCGCACTTAAACTTGTGATGTCAACATGCGACAGGCCTCCAAAATAGAGCCAGCCCCAAGTACTGTCTATAAGAGATTCTTGGGGCATTTTTACCAACAGAAATTGACAGGGGGGATCAGAGTACCCCCCGTCAGATTCGGCGTTGTTGCTTGCTTGGCCTGGGGGCTGATGGTTTCCGTCGCCGATCTAGGAGCGCAACCATCATCTCTATCGGGGCCGATTGAAAAGCGTTTAGAGAAGGATCTTGGCGCCGTAATGGCGGCGCGACCCCTACGAAGCAAGATGGCGATCCAGTTGTATAGCTTGCGAGATGGACGTGTGCTTTATGCCAAACATGCCCAGGAGGCGATGATTCCCGCTAGCGTCACGAAATTAGTCACGAGCTTAGCGGCGTTGCACGAGTATGGACCTCAATATCAATTCTCTACACCCGTTCATTATAGTGGAACCCGGCGCGGTTCCCTGATCGAAGGGGATCTGCAGATTCGTGGCACAGGCGATCCTTATCTCACCTCGGAAGCGCTATGGAACGCGGCTCATGACCTTAGACATTTGGGGCTTCGGCGGGTTTCAGGAGACTTGGTCATCGATCAGTCTTTGTTCCTCTCAGAGAAGTTGGACCGTTTGGAAGGCGAGACAGACTCGCAAAATGCTTATGATGCGCCGATCAGCGCCTTTGGGGTAAATTTTAATACGGTAGAAATTGCCATTGCGCCGGCACCCGCCGAAGGCAAAGGCGCTGGCAAGCTTGCCCTGGTGAATCAATTTCCCTACGGCATTACAGACCTGAAAATTGGCAGTCAGGTAAGCCTGAAAGAAGGCTCTACGGGGGCCTCGCTGCGGGTGGAACGCGTCAGTCCTAAGGGTGGTGGGAGAGAAGCCATATTGGCAACGGGTTGGCTGGGGTCTGGGTCCGGGCTGCGCAAAGTCTATCGCTCGGTGCATGATCCGAACTGGGTCAGTGGCGAGATCTTTCGCGCGTTTTTGGCCCACGCAGGGATAGAAGTATCCGGGCGAGTGCGAACCATGACGGCAAGCGATGTTTTCGGGCAAAAACTACTCGATATTCGCGGCAACTCGCTTGATCGGGTCGTCCAAGGTCTGAACTACTATTCTAACAACTATATGGCAGATGTCCTCACCAAGGATCTCGGCGTGCGTTTTGCTGAAAAACAAGGCAAAGCTCTGGCAGGTAGTGGAAGCTTTGCCAATGGCGTCGCTTACCTGGAGCAGTTTTTGCGCCAGCAAGTGGGGCTCAAAGGTTCTTTTGTTTTGGATAACGGATCTGGACTCAGCCAAAAGAACCGTTTCTCCGTTCAGCAAATAAGTCAGCTTCTGGCCTACGCCTATCAAAACATGCGACTCATGCCGGAATTTATGGCCTCTTTGGCGGTAGCGGGAGAAACAGGAACGCTCGCTCGACGATTTAAGGACTATCCCGACCTGCGTGGGCGAGTGCGGGCGAAGACGGGGACGCTTTCTGTTCCTTTCTCCGTGGCGGGATTGGCTGGATATTTTGAGAGCGCTAGCATGGGTCCTATTGCCTTTGCCATACTCGAGAATGGCGTGGCCCCAGGCTCGCCCGATCTGCTTTCCCTCAGAAACCGCCAAGATGCAATGATTGCCAAAGCTATGCAGGTGCTGCAATAGTTGAGTCACCAAATTCTCCCTGAGCACTCTACGAATGAAAGAGGATTAGAACTGATGGATTATGAAAAGTTGGCGCTGGAATACCATTCGCGGGTACCGAGAGGAAAGATTTTTACCGGCTTAGCCAAGCCCATGGATCAACAGTTCGATTTGTCCCTGGCCTATACACCGGGCGTGGCTGGTCCCTGCCGCGCCATAGCCGAGGATCAAGATTTATCCTTCCTTTATACGGGTCGGGGAAATCTCGTGGCTGTCGTCACCAACGGAACCGCAGTTCTCGGTCTGGGTGATATCGGCCCCTATGCTGCCAAGCCGGTCATGGAAGGCAAGGCCATGCTGTTCAAGAAATTTGCCAACATCGATGTCTTCGATCTCGAAATGCAGTGCGAAACCTTGGACCAGTTCATCGATGCCGTCGCGGCCTTGGAGCCAACCTTTGGTGGGGTAAATCTCGAGGACATTAAGGCTCCTGAGTGTTTCTATGTCGAAGAAAAACTTCGCCAGCGCATGCGTATCCCTGTCTTTCATGATGATCAGCACGGCACGGCGATTATCGCTGGTGCCGCCTTTATCAATGCTTTGGAGATTACGGGCAGGGATATTCGCAAAGTGAAAGTCGTCTTCAGCGGGAGCGGAGCTGCGGCCATTGCCTCTGCCAATCTTTTTATTCTCCTGGGCGTCAAACCCGAGAATCTGGTGATATGTGACAGCAAAGGCGTGCTCAATCAGCGAAGGCGCGATTTGAATGATTTTAAGAAGAGATTTGTGCGAGAAACACCCTTTGATACTCTGACGCAAGCGCTGGAAGGAGCCGATGTATTTCTCGGGGTTTCCGCTGCGGATGTGCTCACCGGAGACATGCTAAAAGGCATGGCTCCCCATCCCATTATTTTTGCCTTAGCTAATCCAAACCCGGAGATTCGACCTGATGTCGCCAAAGCTGCTAGGCCAGATGCCATAGTCGCGACCGGTCGCACCGACTATCCAAATCAGGTTAATAACGTTTTAGGTTTCCCCTTTATTTTTCGCGGAGCCCTGGACGTTAGGGCGACGACGATTAATGACGAGATGAAATTAGCTGCCGTTCATGCCATTGCCAATCTAGCAAAAGAGGATGTGACTTCCGAGGTGCTTGAAGCCTACTCTGATCAAGGTACTTATGTTTTTGGCAAAGACTATCTCATTCCAAAACCCGTGGACTCGCGGGTTCTGCTTCATGTCGCACCCGCCGTAGCAGCAGCGGCCATCAAGTCTGGTGTGGCGCGTCAAAGCCTGGATATGGACCACTATCGTGATCATTTGGAAGATATCCTGGGCCCTGAGCGTCGCATTCTCCGCATGATGAAACAGTCCCTTCTGCGTTTCGGCCAAAAACATGGTCGCAAGCCGAGGGTTTTTGTCACTCAGGGAACAGATCCGCGCGTGATCCGTGCTGCTAAACAGGTGGCAGATGATGGTTATGTTCAGATAGTGATCAGCGGCCAGAAGCAGAAAATTCTCGATGAGGCAAAGAAAGTTGGCATAGCGGGTTTGGAAAGCCGCTTGGAATTCTTCGATACGGCCGAACTTGGCAGGGTTGAGGATTTCGCAGCCCAACTTTTCGCCAAGCGCCATCGCAAAGGGATCACTCTAGAAGTTGCCAGGCAGATGGTGGGGACGCCTAATTATGCAGGGGCCTATTTGCTGGAAGCGGGTGAAGTGGACGCTATGGTGGTAGGGATTGGCGAGCCCTACAGTCATGCGCTGGTGCCATTGATTCATGTGCTGGGTACGGAGAAAGACAAAGTCCTAGCTGGCATCTATATGATGGTTATCAGAGATCGGGTGATTTTCATGGCCGATTGCACGGTCAATGTGCAGCCAACAGCGGAGGAACTCGCGGGGATTGCCTTACAGGCAGGAGAATTGGCGGCTCATTATGCCAAAGACACCACGCGCATTGCCTTTTTAAGCTACAGCTGTTTTGGTTCGAAGAGACAGAATCCTGATATCGAAGTGATTCAAGAAGCTGTACGCATCGTCAAAGGCCGGGTGCCCAAGGGAGTGGAAGTTGATGGTGAGGTTCAGGCAGATGCGGCGCTTGATATGGATTTGATGACGAAGGATTTTCCTTTCTCGTCTTTAACCGGGCCGGCCAATGTCCTCATTTTCCCTAATTTATCTGCAAGCAATATCGGTTATAAATTAGTGGCGCAGTTGGCCCAGGGTGCCGTACTCATTGGTCCCATTTTAACGGGGATTGCTAAGCCCGCGAGTGTGATTCAGCGCGGTGGTTCGGTGGTGGAGCTGGTGAATCTGATCTACGCCACAGCCCACCAGGCGGTCTTACGTGAAAAAAGTAGAAAAAAGGTTGTGCGATGAATCCAACAGAAATTGCCAGCGCCTTGGAAAGCTTGCTCGGCGCTGATCGTGTCCTTCGTGGTAAACAGGATTTGGAATTTTACGGTAGCGATTGGACCAAAGCCGGAGTGGCGAACCCTAGCTGTGTGGTGTTTCCCCTTAGTACGGATGATGTGGTGCAGATCGTGCGGTGGGCCGGACAGTATAAAGTGCCTCTGGTGCCAAGCGGAGGCAGGACGGGCCTGGCTGGTGGCGCCATGGCCATGAAGGGCGAAGTGGTCGTTTCTTTCGACAAAATGCGCAAGATTGTCGAAATGGATCCCTACGAGCCTGCGTTGAGGGTACAAGCAGGTTGCACCCTGGCCCAAGTTCAAGATTACGCCAAGCAGGAAGGATTTTTCTTTCCCTTGGATTTAGGAGCGAAAGGGAGTTGTCAGATTGGGGGTAATATCGCCACCAATGCGGGCGGATTGCATTTTATTCGCTACGGAGGCGCGAGAGAGCAAGTCCTTGGGCTCACACTGGTCACAGGGACTGGAGAGGTCTTACAGCTAGGGACGGGGCTCAAAAAAGACAATACCGGCTATGACCTAAAACAACTGGTGATTGGCTCTGAGGGAACGCTAGGTTTTGTAACGGAAGTGATCTTGCGTTTGCAAGGAGCAAAAGCCGAGAATCTGCAGGTTGCGCTTTTTGGGGTGGATTCCTTCGCCAAAGTTCCCGAAATTCTTCGCAGTTGTCGTAAAAGCCACTTAGATCTGCATGCCTTCGAGTTTTTTACGGAAAAAGCGCTCAAAATTGTGCAAAAGCACAAGGGCTTTCCCGACCCGCTCAACGTAAAGTGTCCTTATTATGTGCTGTTGGAAGTCGAAGAGAAGGGCGCAAACCTAGACGAGTGGTTTGCCTCCCTTTTTGAGACCCAGATGGTGCTCGATGGTGTGGTGGCGAGCT
>JBIKVD010000258.1:0-6468 GCA_044357055.1 Oligoflexales bacterium
TCTTCTTTACTTTGGGCATCCCAGGGTATTTTTGCCAGGGTATCCATGGCCTGCTGAGGGTCTTGTTTGGCCAGTGCTAACAGCTGGTTGAGAGCTTTGAAGTCCAAGCCTCGATGGTTCAGCTTTTGCAGCAGACGAAACCAATTCATAGTAAGACTCCTAGCCGGGGGCACTATATAGATGCCATAAGAAGTAGATGCCATAACAAAAAAGTTATTGGCAAGCGCGCCATTAATGCTATATCAGGTCCACCATGAAGACCCAAGAACTTTGGCAACAGATTAACAAAGACACTCCTATAGCGGTCCTGCTTTCAGGTGGGGTGGATAGCTCCGTTTCCCTTGCAATGTTGAAGCGGGCTGGATTCACTCGATTAAAGGCTTTCTACCTAAAAATTTGGCTAGAAGACGAGCTCTCTCACTTAGGACAGTGTCCATGGGCTGAAGACCTGCAGTTCTGTAAAGATGTTTGCGAGCTGCTGCAGGTCCCTCTGGAAATTGTGTCCATGCAGCACGCCTACTGGGAAAACGTCGTCCAGTATACCTGCAGCGAATTACGTGCCGGCTTTACTCCCAGTCCAGATGTGATGTGCAATACGCTGATTAAATTCGGCGCTTTTGTGGATTATTTGCATCTGCACGCGCAAATGCCGCCTGGATTTATGGTGGCTTCTGGTCATTATGCCAAGACCATCTTTCGCAACAATGAAAATGATGATGTTGCCCTTTTGCGGGCTGCTGACATCGACAAAGATCAAACCTACTTTTTAAGCCGCCTTCGTCCCGATCAACTGCGTCTCTGTCTTTTTCCACTGGGGGGATTGCAAAAACAGGAAGTCAGAAATTTAGCTATCGAATGGGGATTGCCCAATGCCGCGCGCAAGGACAGCCAAGGGATTTGTTTTCTGGGGAAAATTCCCTACGATGAATTTATTAAAGAGCAGCTCGGTAGCAATCCAGGCTTGATCAAGGAATGGGGCAGCCAAAAAATCTTGGGAAAACATCAGGGATTTTGGTTTCACACCATTGGCCAGCGTAAGGGACTGGGACTGGGCGGCGGTCCGTGGTTTGTTGTTAAGAAAGACGTCGTGGAAAACACCATTTTTGTAGCCTCGGACCAGCAAAGATCCCAAATCCCCGCCGATCGTTTTGTCTCAGACGAGATTCATTGGCTCAACAAGCCTCGGGGTCTGCAGCCTTTGGAGCTTAAACTGCGTCACGGCCCGAAGCTCATCGGCGTACTTGAATATCAGCTAGGGAAAGAGCAAAATGCCTTTGTTTTGCAGTCTCCGGATTTTGGCATTGCGCCTGGGCAGTTTGCTGTGCTTTATGAAGGGATGGAATGCCTCGGTGGAGCCCGCATATCGTGGCAGTCTGTGCCAAAAAATGGAGGAATAGCCTTCAACGAAGATAGGAACTCTCATCAGTTGTGAGAGGTTCTGAACCAAAGGCCTAAATTTCAAGAGGAGTCTCAAACAATATGTTGTCCTACGAATTCTATAAGATCGCTCACTTTATAGGTCTTGTTTTCTTACTGAGTGCCTTCGTGGGCTTGGTGGTGGAAAAGAAACACAATCAGAACTTAGGGCGGCCGCTCAATAAGAAATTGTGGTATGGCCTGCATGGTGCTGGTTTATTGCTTATGCTCATTGCCGGCTTTGGACTCTTGGCTCGTCTAGGCTTGGCTAGTTCCTTACCGGTCTGGGTCTGGCTGAAGCTCCTCATTTGGCTAAGTTTCGGTGCCCTGCTTCCTGTGGTAGCGAGACTGCGGCATATAGGAATCCTTACAGTCATTTTGTTGACGACCACTTTAGTAAGTATCGCGGCCTGGCTGGCACTAAATAAATTAGGTTGAGCGTCACAAACTTCGCATAAAATCATCAGGACCATTTCATCAACCGCGTTTCTCTCCATCTTCGCATATAAATCATCAGGACCAATCCAAGCCAAAACCCTAGCCAGGGGCCCTTGACACAGCAATTTGGGGCCAAGCAAAAAACTTACTGCATGATTTTCTTGACAAGATGCAGAGCTTTGGCATAGAAAAGGTTCAAATAACACATGGAAAAAATATGATCAAACCGGCCGAATGTCCGCGTGTCTTGGTTGCAATGCCAGGACTCAATGATCCGAATTTCTTTAAAGCTGTTGTGCTTCTTATAGAACACAATGAACATGGCGCCTTTGGCCTGATTGTTAATAAACCCAGTAAAATGTCGCTCGCCTCCGTTTTGGAAGAAAACGGCCCTACAATACCCTCGGATCTGAAAGTCTGGTTCGGCGGACCAGTTGAGCCAAACCTTGGGATCATCCTTAAGTCAAATGGCCCAAGCGTTCTGGAGAGAGAAGAATCTAAAGAAGTCGAAGGTGAAACGACCGAAAGTGAATCGATGCGTTCGACTCCCTTCGCGCTGCTATCCAATCAAGAAGCTTTGAATCGGATGGTCGAGGCCCACGTGGCCAAGAAAAATCTCTCTTTTCAATCACAAAAATATGCTCAGCGTTTTGTTGTCGGCAGTGCGGGTTGGGGACCGGGTCAACTGGAAGAAGAATTGCAGGGCGGGAGTTGGCTGGAATTAGATTTCAGCTCAAATCTCATTTTTAATACCAAGTCGGAAGATATGTGGAATAAGGCCTTTGCTTCTGTGGGGATCATCGCAGACAATGTGATTCCTTTATTTCAGTTCTCTGCCGCGCAGCATTAGGTTCCCGCAATTCTAATAGAGCAGAATCCCCTAGGAGGCCCAATGCCGGTCAACAAACTGCGCCGGCAAATGCAGCTCATCAGCATAGGCACGATCCAAACCAATGAGTCGCACCGACAGGAATCTTTGAACCCAGGGCGTCCCCGATATCAATAAATCGCGCCAATCACCATCACCCACGACTCGCCCCTCATGAATCACAATCATGCGATCCGCAAACCTCAACCCAATTTCCACATTCGAGGTCGCCACTAATAGGGTGCAACCGGCTCGCTTGGCGCCAAGGTCTTTAATCATATTCAGAATGATCGTCGAAGTTACCGGATCTAGACCAGCTGTAGGTTCATCAAAGAGCGCAATGGCGGGATTGGTGCACAAAGCTCTAGCTATAGAAACACGCTTTTGCATACCACCGGACAGTTCATGGGGAAATTTTACCTCAGCACCAGGAAGTTTCACCTCCCGCAATAATCCAGTTAGAATCCCTGTATATTCCGAAGCAGGCAGATCCGTCATGTGTTCCATGGCAAAACAAAGGTTCTCTGCCACGGTCATAAAATCAAACAGGCCTCCCTGTTGAAAGGACATACCAACTTTAGAAAGAATCTCCGCCTGTTCGCGGCTCTTCAGTCGGTAGACTTCTTTTCCATCCAAGGAAGCCTGTCCTTGATCGGGCGCCATAAGGCCAAGCAACATTTTCAATAAGGTGGATTTACCTGACCCGCCCGGACCGACGAGACTCACGCGCTCCCCTTCTTGAATGGTGAAACTCAGGTCCTCAAAGAGTACTAAGTCTCCAAATTTCTTCGAAATTCGATCACATACAATCACAGCGCCTCCAAAACCCTGCCAAGGAGTGACGGACTAAGTCCATATTTTACTTGATTTTCTCAGCAGGCACCCGGATAAGTTTAGACTTTGACAAATTAATATGGCTTGACCCTTTTGTCCCGCCAGGGATATTTTGACAGCCCCTTGGCCTCGTGCTCTAAATGGAGAGATGTGGTTGGACTAAGGCCCTCGGTTTTTAGGTGTACCACACTCACTTGGATCGCTGCATAAGATGCAAAATAAAACAACCATGTTCATCCCCTTGCCGAAGAACAGCACCATTCGATGGGAAGGCTGCTTCTTATCCGCCACCGGGGTCAATACGGAAGGCCTCTTTGTTTCTGCCAGCGATCCCAACTTAGGGAAAGCGCTGCCTCTGAACCATGGCCTATGCGAGTTAGTCATTCCGGAAATCGGCAAATGGAGCGTGGTCTTGTCTCAAGAGCAGACCCTCCTACCGGGACATGACCTTTATCTTAGCTGGCAGAACACTCCTGCATCCACCTCACTCTCGGATATCATGAACCAGCTGCGTAAAGACCAGCACCTTCTGCTTTGCCGAGATCACGAGGTTGAGGGCTCGAGTACCACTAGCCCTTTCTCGGCCTACCACTTCGAACCGATGGCCATCCCTGAGTTAGGTTTAGACCATTTGGATATGACCTGCCGCTTGTTTGAGCATGTTTTTTCCCTTCCGCTTCTTATCACGGGAATGACCGGCGGGGTGAAAAGAGCAACTCTTGTCAATTCCCGTCTCGCTGAGGTAGCGAACCACTTTCGAATCCCTATGGGCCTTGGCTCGCAAAGACTGGCCTTAGAAAATGAAGAGCTCGCAGGGGTGTTTCAGATCAAGAAACAATTTCCAAACCTATTTCTTATGGGCAATTTAGGATTTTCTCAACTGATCGAGCATGCTGACGCCCTCGAATTATGCAAACGCGCCGTCGATGCGGCTGATGTCAACTGCATGGCCATCCATCTCAACGTGCTACAAGAATGCATTCAACCAGAAGGCAGTCGAAATTTTAAGGGATTCTTCCCTCTGCTGGAAAAATTGGTGCGTTATCTACCATGCCCTCTTTATATTAAGGAAGTGGGGGCTGGCATCGATACGCAAACCGCAAAGCGCTTATGGGACTTGGGGATCAAGACCATTGACGTCGGAGGCAGAGGTGGCACATCGTGGGGTTTTATAGAGGGGCAAAGAAGTGGTGACAAAACCACGCAAAACCTTGGCCACACTTTCCGGGATTGGGGCATCCCAACGCCGCTTTCTCTGCAAGCGATTCGCCGTGAAATTCCTAAATTGACCCTGATTGCTACGGGTGGCATCCGCTCAGGTCTGGATGTCGCCAAAGCACTCGCGCTTGGTGCCACCACCTGTGGCGTGGGACTGCCGCTGATGAAAGCAGCCATGATAAGCACGGAAGCGGTTTTTGCAACCGTGGAGGAAATGCGTCGTGGTTTAGAGATTTCCCTATTGGCGACAGGATCCCCATCCACCAGAGAACTTCGCACTCGCTTGTGGCTTGGTTTGCCCTATCAAGGAAAGAAGCTTGAAGACTTAGCTCCGGAGCCAAGAGAACATTTTTATAGCGAAAATCCTGCGGCAGACGGGCAAAATCGTCCATCGGCAAGATTTTCTTTAACCCCGTAGGCGCAAGGCATGAACAACATCACACCCGATGGCGATACTCCTGACGCGAATTCTATTCCGAGGCCCCTCGGATGGAATCTTCATGCAGACGACTTGAGTCCTTCTGCTTCGGCTGAGAAGGAAAAGTCTTCGCGCATTCCTGGTTTTTACGAGTTGCCCATGGCTCAACGTTTTGCCATCGTCAAACATTTTGCCAATCTAACGGAACAAGATCGCCTTGCGGCGATGCAGTTTTCTGCATTGTCATCTGAACTCACGGATATATTCATAGAAAATGCTATTGGCACTTTCAGTCTGCCTTTAGGCGTCGCGTTAAATTTCAGAATTAATGATCAAGACTACCTCATCCCCATGGTGGTCGAAGAAAGCAGTGTCTTAGCTGCCTCTTCCCATGCCGCCAAGCTTGTTCGGGCTGGCGGTGGATTCCGCACCAGCTCTACTCCGCCAATTATGACCGGACAAATTCAAATTTTCCCGCAATTTTTGCATAATAATTTTAACGAGATCCTTGAGGCAAAAAAATCGGAAATCATCGCTTTCGCCAACCGAGGTCAATCGCGACTGCTTGAGCGTGGGGGTGGGGCAAAAGATCTAAGTTGGCGCTGGATTCCAGAGATAAAATCTCTCGTGCTCCATTTGGACGTTGATACGAGAGACGCCATGGGAGCCAACATCGTTAACACCATGTGTGAACGAGTTTCAGCTCTCGTTGCAGAGTACATTCCCTGCGACATCGGCTTGCGAATCCTCACCAATCTCTCTGATAAACGACTGGCGAAAGCCGAATGCACGATTCCGTGGCAAGCCTTTGACAGTGACGAATATGATGGAAAGCTCGTGACCGATCGCATCGAGAAGGCTTATCTCTTTGCCTACTATGATAAATACCGAGCGACCACCAATAATAAGGGCATCATGAATGGCATTGATCCCATTCTTATAGCGACGGGAAATGATTGGCGAGCCGTCGAGGCAGGAGCTCATTCCTATTGCGTTGATGCTTCTGGTCAATACCGCCCCATGGCCAAATGGCAGAAACTTGAAAATGGAGACCTTTACGGTTCCTTAGAATTACCTATGGCGGTGGGTATTGTCGGTGGCGTCACAAAATTGCATCCCACAGCGCAAACGGCCCTGAAGATTCTCGGGCATCCAAATGCGAATGAATTAGCGGAAATTATTTGTTGCGCGGGACTAGCTCAAAATTTGGCCGCGCTGCGAGCATTGGCAAGTGAAGGTATTCAGCGGGGTCATATGAGTTTGCATCAGAAAAACC
>JBIKVD010000259.1:0-6465 GCA_044357055.1 Oligoflexales bacterium
AAGCATGAAAATTTCTGGGGGCAAAATCCAAGGCTTAGCTGCTTTGATGGCAACCCATCCACCCCTGGAGTTAAGAATTGCGCGATTGCGCACTATGACCTAGTCCTAGGAGCGTCGGGGTTTTAGAAGCATCGGGGCATGTGTAAACTGAAAAAAACCTGGATCAGTGAACTATTCCCGACCAACGAAGTGAGCGCTGCAATACAAGTTCTTTCACCTTGGGTTGGAATTGAACCACTCGATTATCGACCTCTAAACGACGCGCCTCCACGTCAATCCTATCTCCCTTTCTCTTGAGGCTGACCATAAGACCTTGTGGACGGGGGTTTTGCCCCCTAGGTAAAGTCGAAAATAGAAAATTGCCGATAGAATAGAATATAGGGCGGTCCTTGTACCATTCGATCGGACCCTGCAAATGGGAATGATGCCCAACTACCATCAAGGCGCCAGCATTAATCAACAGTTGTGCCAGGTTTCGCTGATAAGGTTGGACAATCGTTAATTGCTCAGCCCCCCAATGGAGCACCGCGATCGTGAGAAAGCCCAGCTGAGCACAACTTCTAATCTTAGCAGCCATAGAGCCAAAGGAAAGGAAGGCCGAGCCAGGACTATTAGCACCGGCCCAGGCAAAAGAAGGGTAGGTTCTATTAAAGGAAAAGATGCAATAAGTCGTTGAAGCGGCCCGAAGCATGATGGGACTGGCTGCGTGAGCCAAATTCGTGCCTGCCCCAGCAAACTCAATGTTGTTCGCCGTAAGTTTTGCCATCGTTTCTAATAACGCAAAAGGCCCAAGATCCATGCTGTGGTTGTTGCCCAGGGTCACGGCTGATATGCGATTGCTGAGGAGATAATCAGCAATATCGGGGCTCATTCTGAGGGTATAAGTCTTGTTACGGGAAAAGAGCGCCGCATGGCTGGCGACGCCTTCAAAATTAACCAGGTTATGCTGGGCTCGTTGCAACCAGGGTCGCATAGGACCCAAACCATCCCGAGAGGCGGTGGTCAATTGCTTCGCGATTTTTTCGGAAAGATAGAAATCTCCGAAGATCTGCAAGTCTACTTTTTCGAGACTTCCTTGATCTGAGTTCTCCCCCGCAGCAACCGATGCCAATTCGGCACCAATAAAAAGAAATCCGACAAGAAACAAAACTTTCTTCGCCCCATCCAACTTATGGAAAAAGACCACTGGCAAATGTGAAATCCCCTGATTGTTCAATCAAATCGCTGAAAGGCCCTTAACATAGCGAAAAAAAACCTATTGCGCAAAGCCACGAACATTATGTAGCTTTTGTGTTCTCAAAGTGGAGAGATGGCCGAGCGGCTGAAGGCGGCGGTCTTGAAAACCGTTGTGGGTTAATCGCCCACCGGGGGTTCGAATCCCTCTCTCTCCGCCACCTAGAGCTGAAGGTGAATTGAGAAAAAACTTGGACTTGGAGAGATGGCAGAGCGGCTGAATGCACATCCTTGCTAAGGATGCGTAGGGGAAACTCTACCGAGGGTTCGAATCCCTCTCTCTCCGCCACTTTTTTCCGCCATGCCACAAGCACCCCCAGACCGGGTAAAACAACTCGATGCTAATCTCGAGCTATCTGGTAGCAACTCAAATTCTAAGCCACATCATCAACAGCATCTTCTAGAAGCTGATGAATCAAGCTTTGATAAGGCATATCCTGCTTCTTTGCCAGCTTCTTTAAACGACTGATCAATTTCGGATCCAAGCGAATGGCAATTAGCTGTTTTGTTAAACCTGACTTGGGACGACCAGCTCTCTTAGCGATGCTAAGTTCTTCATCCGAAGAAGGGGGAATATCGGAATAATCTAATTCACGGTCCGACATAGGCTTCACGTTCTTCGCGATTCGCTTGCTTGACACTGATGATTCTGATTTTTTCTTTGCCATCTCCTGTCACCCTTACTGTATAAACAGTCAATAGTACGCGTTGCTGACTGCATACCGCCACGCGTTTTCGGCGAGATTCCGAATGAGAATGATGCAAATCCTCCCAATCCCATCCGTCTGTATCAGCAAACAAGGTAGCTGCCTCTTCAAATGGACACCATGCTTCGCGAAATTGTTAATGGCTATTTGCGGATCCCAAATAAATATAATTAATGTATATACATTAATTACCTGGCCCGTAAAATACAGTTGGGAACGACAGGTTCAAACTGCGATGGCCTACCAGCCCTTACTAAGAATATAATCTGTTTGATTTGTTATACTAGGAGGCTCGCCCAAAATGTCCAAAAGTTGGATCTTACTGCTGTGCGCTGGCCTCTTAGAAATAAGTTGGGCCATCGGCTTGAAATACACAGAGGGATTGACGAAGCTCTGGCCGACGGTGTTTACCAGCCTCGCTCTCGTCGGGAGTATGATTCTTCTGGCAAAGGCAGCACAATTACTGCCCATTGGCACGGCCTATGGGGTTTGGGTTGGTATCGGAGCTTTTGGTACGGCGGTCCTGGGCATGATCCTGTTTGCGGAACCCGTGAGCCTACCGAGAATTTTCTTTCTCGGCCTCTTACTCGTTTCCATTATTGGCCTAAAATTGACGGCAATCACACCCTAGGAGGGTTTTCTGCATGCAGAATATTTTACAAACTTGGGAGACAGCTCAAAAAATCCCGCTATTGGGAAAGTCGCTAATCAGCAAAATTCTCGGTGTCTATATTCCTTATACAGGGAGCATTAGCGCCCAGATCGAAGAGTTGGCCCCTGGTTACGCAAGGGTCTCCTTGCGCGATCGTCGCAGTGTCCGCAATCACCTGAAGAGCGTCCATGCCATCGCCCTGGCTAATCTGGGGGAGTTGAGTACGGGTTTGGCCGTTCTCACCAAGATGGGTCCGAAGCAGCGGTTTGTTCTCAAGGAGCTGCAGGTCAAGTATCTCAAAAAAGCCCGGGGCAAAATCATGGCTCAGGCCAAATTAAACCATGATCAGGGCTTGGTGGAGGACCAGGAGGTACTCTCCGAACTCTTTGACGCCCAAGGCGATAAAGTCTGTGAAGTCAGAGCTATATGGCGAATTGGCGCCGTTCCAGCTTCGTAGCGAAATGAGACGACCCGTTTCCGGGGCGGTCAGATTTTGAGAAAATCTTGCCCTTTGGCCACTTTTTGGTTAGATTCCCCCCCTAAGTTTGCACCCGTAGCTCAGTTGGATAGAGCACCAGACTACGAATCTGGGGGTCGGGCGTTCGAATCGCTCCGGGTGCGCCACCTTTTTTATCCCAATTCTTAAATATCTTAAATATGACGAGCTCCTCAGGCAATCACGCTCATTGCCTTCCATTTCGCTCCCCGAAAGCGGAATAAAAAAACAATCGACTGCAAAATGATAAAGGTACTCGCTGCTGCCCAAGCCCAGTAGATAGCTCCGGACCAGTCCTTCATATACCATGTCGGAATCACCATGAGAGGCCAAGGCAAGACCAGGGCCACAAGCGAGACAAAGCGTGTGTCGCCTGCGCCTTTTAAGGCAAATGAAAACACTAAATTCATGCTGTCAAAAGCGGTAAAAAGCGCCACGAACATCAGAAGGTAGGGGACCATCCTGCTTACTTCGGCCCAGAGCAGAGCCTGCTTCTCGCTGTAAAACCAATTTAAATAGAATTCAGGGACTATAAGGAAACTAAGCCCCACGGAAACAATATACATGATGGCAATTTGCAAACCACTCCAAGTAGCCTCCTCCGCGACGTCTGGCCTCTTATCCCCCAAATGCTGCCCCACTAAAACCGAGACAGCCTGGGCGATGCCCATGGCAGGCAAGACCGCAAGCATCATCAGCGTCACCACAATACCGCTTGCGGCCAAGGCAGCGTCACCGTTTGTCATCCGTCCCACAAAAATAAGGAACATCGTGAAGGCTAGCCCTTCCAGGGCCCACTGAAGTCCACTCGGTAAACCATACTTGATAAATCGCTTCATCAAATCAGGATCGAAACGCCACCCGGATTTAATGCCAAAGTCACGTTGGTTTGCGCCAGTGAACAGGAGATGAAAGCCATAAAAAGCACTCACCCAGCCGGCAAGCGCAGTAGCATAACCAGCGCCCGCCATCCCTAAGGCTGGAAAACCGAAATTGCCAAAAATGAGTATGTAATCAAACAACACATTGGCTAACATTCCCACGCAATTGATGCGGATGATGATCTTCGTACTACCAAGTCCGGTAAAGAAGGCGCTAGCAGCTGCTACTAAGGCCGTGGGCATCGCCGAATAGCACAGGGCCTCAAAATACTCACTTTCCATTGCTTGGATAGGATCTGAATGCCCGATCCAAGCAAAAATTCCGTCAGACATCGGGATGAAAAGCAAAAACAGCAAGCCGCCGGCGACACATACATAAATAGATTGCCACACCGCCGGACCTATCTTCTCAGGCTTTTGCGCTCCAAAAAACTGCGCGACGAAAGTCATGAGATAGGCGGCTGTCTGTTGCAACAGTGCCATGGGGGTCCAAAACACACCCATAACAGCCATGGCCGCCCCGAGAGCTTCTGTGGAGTAGTGGCCAAGAAACACGCGATCAATCGTCAGTTGCAAGTTCCAAAAGCTATTGGCAATGATGAGCGGCCAAGCGATCGCCAAAATTCGCCGCCAACGGGATAGCCTTGGCTCGTAAGTCACTATCGAATCCAAGCGGAGCTCCTTTAAAAGTCGTAGAGAAATATACTAAATTGACGCGCGAGTCGCGCCCATACCAGTTGCAGGTCGGACTGGCGGGTTGCGAAAAACATATACCTTAACGAAATTATGAAATTATCTCTTATGGAAGTCTATTGTGCACGGCCTTGACATTCTGGCAAGGTCGACATTGTGCTTTAGGACTTGTCTCGATACTATACGGAGGATTCATAAACGCCGTTATGATTTGAAGACAATTCATTCGTGGAGCTGAGGGCAATGTCTATACACCAAGAATATGGCAGCGAAAAAGAGGGTCTCTTAATAGCGATCCTGGCATTTTTAATTTTATCCTCGTTAGGATTGGTCATTCTGCTCAACAAAAGCGTCGCAAAGCCCTGCACGGAACACGAGTACGTTTTCTGTGGTTCCGAAAACAAAACACCAGCCAATGAACACCATTAGCTTCGATTTTGTTAGATAGATTTTGTGAGCTGGCTTGAATTTAGTGTGCTTGAATTTCTATGGTCTTTGATTCCACAGAATCTAGGGCGTTTTCAGGGATTGTGTTTGTGGCCGAAAGGTTTCGGCTCAGTAGTTCAAATCCCTCATCCTGGTTATCGAGGAATTGCTGGTAGGCCATCGACTCATCAGCCTGGATATCATCGAAAGGCACGCCGCTTTGCTGGTAGATAATCAATGCACCCAAAACCAGCGACAAAAGCCCTAAAACAAAGAACTGAGTCTTAGCCTCCTGTCGGTCAAGTGTATCAAGCCGATGGGAAGTGCCAACGAATTCTACTTTGTTTGCGTCCGTCCATTTCATCTTGGGTCCTCTCCTTTAACAACACCCGTGCTAGGGATTGAGTTCGGAGATTGCTGGGAAAAATCGAGAAATACCTGTAACTAATCAAGAAGATTAATGAATATCGCCATCATTTTCACTTAAGAAAATTTAGGGCCGCGGAAGGCTTGGCATTTCATGATCATTTTTGGTTTAAAGGGGTGAGGGGAATCAAACTGGCTCAGGAATCCTGGGAATTTGCTTTTGAGGATTTGCCGCCAGCATGAAGATCTCTATGCACCACATTGACTGGCATGTTCTGCAAACCAGCCTTTAGCAGGCGCTTGGCAATCTCATCGGATAGTCCGACACTTCTGTGCATACCACCCGTACAGCCGATTCCTATCCTCAAGTAGTGTTTTCCTTCCGCGTAATACTTGGGTAAGAGGAATAGCAGCCAGTCCTCCAATTTCTGCAAAAATTCACGGGTTTCAGACTGCTCTAACAAAAATCGCTTTACCTCTGTATCCAGGCCAGATTTTTCTCGCAAAGCTTCGACAAAATTTGGATTCTTCAAGAATCGCACATCGAAAATCGTATCTGCATTGCGCGGAATACCATATTTAAAACCAAAACTCTGGATGCTCACTCGCAGCTGTCTTTCGGGTATCTTTCCCAGGTAGCGCTGTTCCAAACAACGGGTCAACTCCGTGGGATTCAGGTTCGAAGTATCAATCACAAAATCAGATTCAAGCCGGATGGGTTGTAGTAATTCAATTTCCTGCTGGATAGCATCGATAAGTTTTATTTCGCCGTTATCCAGAGGATGTTTGCGCCGAGTTGCAGAATATCTGTCGACGATCGCTTCGGCATCTGCTTCCAGAAAAATCACATCGACTTGCAACTGCCGCTTAAGTTCTCGCTTAATAAATGGGAATTCTTTCGTGAATAAGTCGTCTCTATTATCCATCCCAAAGGCAAAACCGTTGCATTTGATGCTGGATGCTTTGACGAAATCCACTGCCTGCCAGATTAGTCGAATAGGAAGGTTATCG
>JBIKVD010000260.1:0-6375 GCA_044357055.1 Oligoflexales bacterium
TTTGCAAGAACCAATGGTTGGTGTGACCTGGTTCTCTTACAGCTATTTGACGAAGGAGGATGACCAGAGGGAGATCGTTTCTTTTCAGAGAAATTTATTTGTGCAAACTCCGAACCCGACTTCGCTCAGCGGAAGCAAGAATTTAAGGTTTCGCTCTCTCGAGTCAGCCTATGCTAGGAAATGGAGTTCGGAAGACATTCTCACGATGCTGAAGTCCCGGAGCGAGCACTATTACAGCATTGGGGGAGGAGAGACGCTGCTGCTTCCTGTCCTTATTCATGAATTTGGTCACGTCTGGGGAATGTGTGATCAATACGAAGGTCCTGCAAATTGCGATACCAAGTTTTCCTCTGGTCACCTGGAAATGACGTCACAAATGGCAGGTGTTGGGCAGCGTCAAATGTTGTACTTAAGCGATGATGATATTTTAGGTGTCCGCCAGTTTCTGCAAAGGCCTGGATTTGCGCAAAATTGGATTCCTCATTCTGGCTTGAAAGAAAAGCCTGTTGCTATTCCCACTCCCGATATTGAATATTCGCAAATCCATCGGGCCTATCGGTCGTCCCAAAGTCTTGTTGTCATTCAATATGGGATCGTTTCTAACGTAGCGGTAAAATATAGTTTTAGCCTTTTTGATCAAGTTAGTAGCTCTTGGATCGATCTTTCTCAGTCGTTTGAATTAGCGGCAAAAGATTTCGGGCAAGTAAGTCGACTCCTTAATGTCACCGTTCCCAGTGGAGTGAATGTTACAATCGTTCGCATGAAGATTCATGGACCCGGCGCTTCACCCACGGGAAGTACCACGGAAACCCTGATCGAAAAGCAAATGGAACCTTTTTAGAATCGAAAGGCCAGAGAGCCGTTTAAGATAGGACCTGATCTAACAAACTTTGATCAGACTTCTTGGTGTTACAAGCTTTACAGGCCGGCACCAAGTTTGATTTGCTGGAGCGTCCTCCCAGGCTTAGAGGCAGAGCGTGATCCATGGTTAAATCGGCGGGAAGAAATATGGACTGGCAGTAGGAACATTGGCCAGATTGAATTTTACTCTGCCACCATGGGGTTTTTTGGAGGCGACGTGCTTCCTCCCGCTCTCGCTTGAGAAAGGATTGACGGTCTTGATCGTTATGGAATCCTGGCTCCTCAAAGGCACCGACGCGACCGCGGCTACGGGAGGATTTAGACATTGTTACAGACCTCCCATAGGTTGCGAAATTTTTCGCCTGCGAGTGTTCGACATAGACCTACTGTCGGTCTTTCTTTTAGAGGAATACAGCAAATGAGCATCCATCGACCCTAAGCATCGTATATCCTAGGAAGCGATGCTATGGGTTATATGTGGGGTAGAGGTTCCTGTCAATGCCAAAAAGACGCTGCCTTGGTTGTGAGGTAAACGGTGTTCGCCTTCATAAATCCGCTTTGCGAAAGACCAGGGCGCCGGCACTTAACAATACGATGATCCATGACATTCCGTAGGCGCTCGTTTCCCATAATTGACCTGGATCGATGCTGGCCCCCGTAAAAAATTCAGAAGTAAAGTTGAACTCTTGTAAGTTCCAGATCCGCGCGAGGTTGGTGAATAAGACCCTTTGAAAGTAGGGAGTGTCTTGAGGCAATGACGCAGCAATAGACTGGGTTATAAGTCCAATGACAAAGATCATAAAGGCTATGGACATCGTCAGCGTCGCGCTGCAAAAAGTTCGCAAAAAAACCGTGACCGCTGCTAGGACCCACCAAATCCAGGTCAGCATTAAAAAGGTCCATAATTGTTTTGCTGTGAGCCAACCGAAATTATTGACCGCCATATTTAGCTGAATCGTCGCCAGGAACAGGATGGCAATGAGAGCCAGGGTCGCGAACACGCCACTAAAACGACCGACGAGGTATTCGCCGCGGCTTAATGGGCTTGAGAGAGGAATATCCTGGCTGCCTTGCCCATCCCCAGCTCGAATGATTTGCGAACCCCAAAGAATGGCAACGACAACCCCAAGGATGACATAGACGAAGGCGGAAAAATAAAAAAGAATCTTGTAGAACTCCATATTCCCCCAGTCGGAAGAAATATTGATCAGGCTGAAGGCAATCAGGCCCAATAGGGTTGTGGTCAAGAAAATTTTATGGCGTCTTAGCAAGAGAAAAGTCTCCATGCAGATCGCAAAAATTCTTTTTATCATTCGATGTTACCTCGCTTAAAGAACTCCATAAGTCTCGATTTGACAAAAGCTTCTCGTCCGGTGATGGTCTGAAAAGATTGCACGATGATCCCTCTTTCTCGCAAATAAGACATTTGCTGGAAGGAACTGTCATAATCTTGGCAACGAATCTTATGTAGCAAAGGACCTTGGGAAAATAACAATTTGGATCCAAGTTCAGGTCTTAGCAGTGGTAGCAGGTCATTGGCAGCAATACCGACCACTTCCAATTCGAAGCCGGGTTCTAAAGACGCGGGGCCCATTTCTTGGGAGTCGAAAACAACCTGACCTTCACGCAAAATGACCATTTCCTCACAAAGGGATTGAATCGCCCAAATATCATGGGTGCAAAGTAACATGGTCTTTTGTTGGGCCTTAAGCTCCCAAATCCAGCCCTGCATCAATGTCTTTCCAAAAGGATCGAGGCCACTAAACGGTTCGTCTAGAATTAAAATTTCCGGATTGTGGATCGTTGCCTGGACCCAGGCCACCCGACGTTGCATGCCTTTGGACATTTGTCCTAACTTTAGATGAGCAAATTTCCCTAACTCGACTTGTTCGAGCGCACTCATGATTTTTTGTTTTGGAATGCTGAGATTCAGCAATCGGGTGTGCAAGCTTAGGATTTCCATGGGCGTAAGACTAAGGGGGATTTTATTGATTTCTGGCATATATCCGAATTGCACAAAATTCTTCCGCTGGATGGCGGATCCTTGGAAGTAAATTTTACCGCTGGTTGGGTACATAAGTTGAAAGAGGATCTTAATGGTGGTGGTTTTTCCGGCTCCGTTATGGCCGAGAAGCCCCGTAATGCGGCCGCTTTTGAGCGAGAAATTAATCTTATTTAAGACCGTTCGCTTTGGTTTAAAGAGGTCATTGGCAAAGATTTTTTCCACATTTTCAAAGCGAATCATCTCTGTTGGACCGGATTCATGGTTCCTGGACTGGCGTGGCATTAGGCACGGCCTCCTTTGCAATATTTTCTTTCATTTTTTTCAGGAAATAGTCGCGCAGTTGTTCTTTGTCCTGCTCGGAACTAGATAAACCCTCTAGCATCTGAACGTAATCCAAATCTTCGATCTTGGCTTTCTCCCGAAGTTTTGCGGCTAAGATTTTGAGGTGGGCGGGGGCATCCGCTTTTTTGGAAGCCAGTTCGTAAAAAACTGCCGCTGATGATTCATCTTTCAAATTAATATGATGAATAACGGCTAATAGTAGGGGCAAATTCCATTCAGCTGGCATCGCTCGCAAGCCATCAAGAAGTAATGGAACACATAGATCGGGGCGATCAAATTCGCTAAGGAAGGTGTAGCAGGAGAGCAAATAGAAACTATTTGCATCAGGAGCATGAAGGGTAATCCTTCTCATTAAATCGGAGATTTCTTCGGGGTCTTGCAACGCAATACTTTTATCGCCAAGAATTTGCACGGCCCAAATATTGAGAAAGTGATGGTAGACCCTGGGAAATCCCAAGGTAATCAGTCGGATTTTTTCTGGACTCAGATCCACGAGTGGTGGAGGATCAAGAAGTGGTGCTTGGGGGCGTGTCCTATGCGCCAGATGACCAGAGGAGGTCCAAAGCGCGAACAGCGATAGTGCGAGAAATCCAACGCCATACCAAGGAAAATACTGTATGGAATGATGCAGTATGGAATGATGCTGTTTAGATTGTCGACTCATGGCTTGTATGCGGGGCCCCTATATTCGATCCTTTGCGTAACTCATCAGCCAAAAGGTTATGGTTCGCTGAAGAAACATCACAATAAGAATAATAGCGAGCGGTGCCAAATCCAAAGGCCCCGGGATTTTTCTGGTCCAAGGACGCACTAAGGCAAAGAGTGGTTCGGTCATTGTATGTACAGCTCTAACAATGGGATTGCTTGGGCTGGCATCCAACCAACTGATAGCGGCACTCATGATGATCAGGATACTTAAAGCATTAAATAAGAAATTTAAGACTTGTGCGAGTCCGTAGGCAACGGCTTGGTCCATAATTAGCTCCGATTTGGTCTGTGTGAGGTTAGCCCTATATTGAGCCGCCCAGAAAGACGTCGTTGGTTTCGATCGTGACATCATTGTATCGAGATAAGGTAAGTATATCAAGAGATTGATCTTGGTCCAAAGAGAGCGGTTCCGAGTCGCAAACAGGTGGATCCTGCAGCAATGGCGAACTCCAGATCATTGGACATTCCTAAAGACAGCTGCTTTCCGGGTGTCGTTGCCGAGAGCCTAGCTAGCTGCAAATAGAGCGGTGGGGGCGACAATCCATTTTTCCACACGGCTTGTGTCCAAATATGCGGGTCTAATTCCATCGGGATCGCCATAATACCCATTAATCGGAGCTTCGGGCATTTTTCTACGATGTGATCTCGCAGTTTTTCAAATTCCGACAGACTTATTCCTTGCTTCGTTTCCTCCTGCTGCCCATTTATTTGGATCATGACTCGGCAATCCTTTTGTCCCGCTTCCGCAATCGTCTGGAGTTTGTCTGCATGCTTTACACTCTCAAGAGTTTGGATTTCATGAGCTTGGGTGAAACATTGGCGCAATTTGTGGGATTGGAGTTTACCGATGTAATACCAGTCAATAGCTAGGTCTGCGAGTGCTTCTCTTTTGGAACTCAACTCTTGCACATAATTCTCGCCAAACGAAGTCAGCCCCAGGGCAAACAACTGCCTAATGCTTTCTGGTGACTGGAATTTGCTGGCACCGACGATCTTGATTTCGTCTGGGTCCCTCTTGTAAATTTGACATGCTTCTCTAACGCGATGGATGATAGTTTCATAGCGCTGGTGGAGTTCCATGAATTGATCCAAGTTCGCTAAGCTGTTGACGGGGGTCTTTGATGCTCAGGCAATCAAACCTAATGCTGTAAAAAGTGCAAGATCATTGCACTGGGTACTCAAGGTTTCTTACCCTCTTTGGGAATGAGGGCAGAAGGGGCGGCAGAAGAGCCCTGAGTTGTTTCGATGGCCGCTGGCGGAGGCTCGTCGGGCTTTCTGTCACCATGGCGCAAAGGTCCTGGCTCTCGGTGGACTGGTAAATCCTGGGCTATGTTGGGCTGAGGAGGAAGATTCTTCTTTTGATAATCGTCTATAGGGATAAATTTGTCACTTGTTTGCAGCTGATATTGAGGTGCTTGAATAAATATATCGCCATTTTCATTGATCCTGATGCTGACGTTCTGCATTTCAACATTGCGCAGGTTTGTCGCCTCCGCGCCATTAACGAAGAATTTGCCCTGGCCAAACGCTGAACTTCCGTTGGCGATGAGTAAAAGGCTTAAAACGCAAATTCTTTTCATAATATCCTCTGCTGAAGAATATGGTCAGAACAAAGCTTTGGCTCCTATTCTAGCATGCCTTGCAGGAGTGATTGGTCGCCTAGGCTCTAGAACAGCGAAACCTCCTAAGGATCTCCCATTATTTGGAAGAGTGCCAAGAATGCTAGTTGTGATGTGGCCCCAAAGTCCTGATTCCTTAAGTTGCGCCGTCAGCCAGAAAATTGCTATGGTTTAGCAGGTGATTTTCTTGAGTTTTCGTCATGCGATGCAACCTGAAAGAGAACATCACTTTGAGGTGCTATCGATCACACGTGTTGGAGGAATGGAAAATGTTGCGTCGTTATCTGACTTTTGGGCAATTTGCAGTATTGGGCATAATGGGAATTCAAGGGAGTTCTTGCACTGACAGTTTTCAAGGAGAGTATGTAGATCCTAACACTCGGGAAATTGTCGATGATAAGTGGAACGAATCCGACTCGAAGAAAACTGCAGAAGAGATGATTAAATCCATGCTGGGTAAGCCCTGGTTGGAATCATTTAAGACTAAACATAAGGGCCAGGCGCCTGTCGTCATTGTTGATGACGTAGAAAACCGTACAGACGAACACATCGATTGGAAAACTCTCACAGAATTTATTCAAGATGAGCTCATTAACTCGGGAAGAGTGCGTTTTGTAAACAAGGATAAGCGCAAGCAAATTTTGGACGAAGTGAAGTACCAGAATAGTGGAGAAGTTCGTCAAGATAGTGCGAAGAAACGTGGAGCACAGACTGGAGCTGATTTCTTCCTCGGCGGAGCGATTTCTAGCAGTGTCCATACACAGAAGGGTTTAAAGACGGTCCACTACCAGGTCAACTTGACTCTTACGGATCTGGAATCTGCCGAAATCATTTGGAGTG
>JBIKVD010000261.1:0-6342 GCA_044357055.1 Oligoflexales bacterium
TGAGAAATCTCTTGCGCGTGTGGATCTTTTCATAAGCAAACGGGCCCCCTATATGGCGATGGCTGAATATTCATAATGTTGACCGCTGGATAAAACAAGAAGCGCGCCATTTCTATAGCGAGCAAAGATCTTGTAGGTATCTCCAGTGATTCTGTAACGATTGGGATGAGTATATCAGATTCGCCGGAATTGAGTAGAGAAGTGTCTAGAAAGTGCAGGAGCATAAAAGCGCTCAATTGGGCTCAACGCAAAAACCCAGCGCTAGGGTTTTGCCTGTCCTAAACCAAGTTGTTTATTCATATAGTTAATCATAGTGGTGTAAACCTCAAAGCGGTTGGCCTCTTTGGTGAAACCATGGCCTTCGCCAGGTTTTGTCAGCCAAATAAAAGGTTTGCCGGCCTCTTCGAGTTTCTTGCGCAGGACTTTGGCGTGGGTAAAAGGCACCCTTTGATCGTCTTCGCCATGGGCAATCATGACGGGGATTTTAATGCGGTTCACGTGAAATGCAGGGGATCGCGCGATCAGATCTTTTTCCTCTTCACCCCAAACGGTCCGCAAGAAGGCTTTGCCATATTTACGATTGTTATGAAAATCCCCTTCCTTCCAGGTGAGGGGAAGATCGTAGACACCCACATAACCGACGGCACACTTGTAAAGATCTGGTTCGCGCACAGCGCCTTGGATGGCGGCATAACCACCGTAACTGGCACCGTAGATGCAGGTCTTGTCGGGAGCTGCGATTCCTTGCTTTATGGCCCATAAGGTTCCATCGGTCACATCATCTTGCATGGTGGTACCTTGCTTTAGGTGACCAGAGGTTTCATGATCCTGCCCATAACCCGTGGATCCGCGGAAATTCACCTGCATGACCGCAATCCCTTTAGCAGCGAAAAACTGGGCTTCTGGGTTATAACCCCAGAAGTCTCGAGCCATCGGTCCACCATGGACAATCATCAGAAGCGGAAGGTTTTTCCCCTCGGGTTTGGTTAGGTACCCGTGTATCATTCGACCGTCCCGGGCTTGGTACTTAATAGGCTCCATCGGCAATAACTTCTTGCGATCGACTATCGATGCTATCTGATATTGAAAGACCAACTCGCCCTTTTCTTTGTTATATAGGTAGTAAGCTCCGGGATCTCGATCATTGCGAGCCGAAAGGAGAATTTGTTTCAAGTCTGTTGTTTGATCTATTATTGTGACCACGTGATCTGGTAGGGCCGATGCTAAGGCTTGGTAAGTTTTTGTATAGTCGTTATTTTCAAAGAAATGCATCGTCGGTTTTCCGTCATGTAAGACAACGCCCACCGGGTTTTCATCTTGATCATTGATAACTTCCTCGATATCCACGACAGGATGAGCAAAGGTTTCTTTTAGTTTCTTGCTAGCTAGGTCGTAGTGATAAATGGCGCTCTTGTCAGTTCCTTTGAGGACGGTCATCACATAAAAGCCCGTTCGAGCTTGATCTAAGCCAAGGAATTCTATTCTTCCGGTGTTGCTCACAGGTTCAAATTTTTCCCACTCCCCGTTCTTTGGATTCTTGAAGTAGCTCAAAGACTCCTTGTCTATATAAGTCTCAAACTGGCTGGCAAAGCGAACTTCCCCCGATTGATCTGCGTAATAGCTGCCATACGCAACCCTAAGAATAGAGTCTCCCGTATAAACTGCGCGGCCAGTAAAGACATTTACTTTGTGTGGTTTAGGGATTCCATCCGATCCATGGCGCTTCTCTACTAATGCGGTGGGGGAATCCTTGAATTTTGCCAGAATGCGATAGCCGGAAGCCTCATTGTCCCAGGGGGCCGTGCGTTTCGAACCGTCCGCATTGATGAAATAAAGTTTGGTGTTGGGGTTTTCATCGGTCCAACGCCCGGTTTTTTTGCCCACCCCGAAGATCAAGCGATCATTCATAACCCAATCAAAAAAAGCGACTTCCTCTCCTTCGCCTGCTTTTGCCACATAGGATGGCTTCTTTGAGACCTGGTCGATAATCACCAGCTCATTCGAACCCTTTGATTCGCGAATAACGGCGATATAACGTCCATCAGGGGACATACCCGCCCGCTTATTCTCAGTATCGGCAAAAAATATTTTTGCGAGGGGGTCTGTCTCGCCTTGGCCAGGGTTCGCGTCAGACAGCATTGCTGGGCTGTCATGGGTACAGGCCATGGTGGCGAATAGAAGTGAGGCGACGGTTAGAAAATGGCTTCGTTTTCCTAAGCGGTTCACATGGCGCAACGCGCGGGGAGAATTCACGGTTTTGAGTTCTAGGACCATAACGCCCTCCATGGTGTTTTAGTGTCAGAATCTGCGTCCATAACACCACATTTTTGGGTTATGACCAAGAGCTATGATGGTGGGCGATGGCCTTGTGGTTCCCGCTGCCATATCCGGTGAGCCCCTGCATGGGTCAATTCGGCAACAAAAAAAGGCGGTCTACGGTTTCGATGGAGAGCGGGTCTCGCCCCAAAGCTCTTTTAAACGAGCATCTCGACCGCAATTGTTACGATAGAAAGCGTATCGCAGCGGATTTTTTTTATAGTAATCCTGGTGATAATCCTCCGCCGGGAAAAAGCGGTCAAAGGCCAGGGTCGCAAGTTTCACTTGATCCTTGAATTTGGGTTGGCTTTGCAGCTGGCGCAGGCTAGCCAAGGCGATCTTCTCTTGGTCTGCATCGTGATAGAATACCGCTGCCCGATATTGAGGGCCCTTATCGCAGAATTGCCCGGTGGTGTCGGCTACATCCACATTTCGCAAATAGACTTCAAACAGCTCACTATAGGAAATCTTCTTAGGATCAAAACGAACCTGAACCACTTCATAGTGTCCTGTGTTTCCTGCGGATATTTGCTCATATGTGGGGTTGAGGACCTTACCTCCCGTGTATCCGGAGATGACTTCGAGCACGCCTGGGAGTTTTTCAAAGGGCGGTTCCATGCACCAAAAACAGCCTCCGGCAAAAGTCGCTAACTTGGTCTCAGCCGTAGGCGCGGTCTGAACGCCACCTGTCACCGGTGAAGCCCAGCAGCCTCCTTTGGAAGCAAAGCCGATTATCAGGAGGAGTACGAGTTCAACAGGGCCTAAGGACTTTTTCATAGTTAGCACTTTCTTGGGAATGGCCATCCACCGCTCAATGAATAGGGGAGACATCTTTTAACATGAATGGGAGTCCAGGACTAGATGACGTTCTATAAAAGCAAGCCGGCCGAGGGAGTACGGATGCCAGAGAATGGTTTCCAGGAAGGAATTTCCAAGGGGAGCCCTGTCGACGAACTCCGACGACTGCTACTCATAATGGCTGCAGGATAATCAAGGCCGTTTACAGGGATAGTGAAGTGGTCCCATATTGCGTCACACTCTGATAAATGAGCCATCATTTAAGGAGAGTTACAGATGGCACGCAAGAAGGTCAGAAACTGTTACCCGCTAGGTTCTCAGGAGAGAGCCGTCACGATGACCGCAAAGGAAAGGGTAAGGGTTCCGTCATGATTGGGGCCACGAAAAGAGAACGCAGCTTTGCGGCAATGGTCGCCACCTTAAATTTCAAGATCATCTTTGCCAGGCTGGAATTTTCGAGATTTCTAGAGTTCTCTTCCCACAAGGCCAGTGCATCATATCTTATCAAAACTCTGTAGTACGGCGCCAAAAATATTCGCCCAAAAAATGGCAAAAGTACATAACTCGATACTGTTCTTGATGTGGAACCGTTTTTCACCTCGACTTAAATAGCTATACTGATGGAGTGGTCCTTAGGTCATTCACACAAAACTTCCCAGAAGAAGTTGATGGTAAACCTATGAGAAATCCTGACCTCCTGGTTTCGGAAAACAGTGAATTGTCCAGTTTGGGCATTGGCTTCTCTATGGGTCTGGACTCCGCGTATGCAAATGGCGGCTTGGTCAGTGGCATCAATCTTCAATACCAACATGTCGGCCAAGCCAGGGAGGTCTGGGGTAGTGGTGGATTTTCTCAGAGTCATTGCAAGCTTACCTTCCTCCTCTCGTGTTTTGTGCCGCATTGTTGACCAAGAGTCTTAGGCCAGAGCCAAAGCTCCGAATCGCTGTCCAAAGCACAAGGTCCTGTAAAGACGGCATTCTTTGCCGCAAACAAAGATCCCCCGAATAAAGTTTTTCCATGGGTTAGGGGCATACCACAGGTATGATTCAAAAAGCGGGCGCGGTTGGGTAGGCGCAACAGCCATTTTCCAAATGCTAAGCGATTTAGGGGTGACAAAGCCATCGGTGAGTTAGCTGCTAAAAAACAAATACAAAAACTTATAGGAGGGCCGAAAAAAGCCTGTATCCACGAAAGATAATTCATTATATAGATTGACGGATATGCCTGTATTGCAGGCAAAAAATATTTTTCAAACGAAAGAGCTCGGAGCCCCCATGAACATTGGTAAGTTATTCGCAATATCCATCCTTGCCTGGATGCAAGTGCCAGCGCTAGCCTCGCCTGAGACTTTGCTGTTCGAAGCAGCGCAATTCGGCGATGTTGCAATGTTGGATATTTTTTATTCTGGCGGCGGAAACTTAGGTGCTGTGAATGAAAAGGGTGAAACTGCATTGATCCTCGCCGCAAAGAGCAGACAGTTAGCCTTCGCTGGCAAATTCATGGAATTCTTCAAGCAAGGTCAACAGTATTCGGTTGTGAATCATGTGGATAGCGAACAGAAGACGGCGCTACACGTCGCCGTAGCGAATGACGACGAGCCCATGGCAAGAACCCTCCTAGCAAAAGGCGCTGATCCGCTCACGCAGGCCGGTGATAGGAGTCTGGTCGATGATCTCGTCGCTCGTCGTTCTGTATCTTGGATTAACTTAATCCTTGCCGCTTTCAAGCGAGATACTCGCTTTTATTATGATTACGAGACTGAAATTCCGGAATTTTTTTATCTATACAGCGAGAAGCAATATTATAATAAATTGCCGCGAATTCGTAAGATTGCGCAACGCATTCTGGCAGACGACGACGAGGACTTTATCATTGCAACTCTTGGCAGTGTCGTTCCAGCTCTGTTTACCACAGACTTTGAGCCGAGTTTTATTAAGAAATATGCTACTGGAATCAAACTAGGAGGCTTTAATGCTGACATAAACGAGTACACTGAATTTGTCGGAAATCTTCTGTTCTACGCATATGCAAACGGTAAATTAAAGCTGTTTCATTTTTTGCTGAATCAAAAAGGCAATGGCATCAATCGCTACGTTTTCTTTAAGTCGGCTGAAAGCATATCGCCCCATGGCCCCTTGGTTCACTTTTACTATCGCAGCTTATTGAGTCAGGCCTGCTGGAACGAAGAGGTCAATACCATGCAACTGCTAATTGCCAAGGGTGCTAAGCTCGGTAAAGATCAAGTTTTGTTCTCTTATGATTCATTCCACCCTTCCGAATCGGGGCGTTTGCATGCTTCCGCAGGCTACTACTTTGACTGCATTGAATACTCCAGCAAGCGTTTCTTACAGACCCAAGACCAGAAGTACAGAACCATGTATGAATTGGCCTCGCGGGCTCGATAAATCTCAAATTTCCAGAAGATTCCTGGCGTTTAGACGAGACCACGATCAAAGTTAAGGGCCAGTGTAAGTATCTCTACAGGGCAGTAGACAAATACGAAGAGACTGTCGAATGCTACGTTCGGCCTTTAGAGATCAGCTTGCTGCGGCAAGATTCTTTATCCTCTTCGACGGCCTTGGGCAGTAACGCGGGAGCTTGCCGAGCTTTGGTAGCAACTGGATCGCGGCCAAGGCTATGAAAATGCCTAGCATCGACCAAGGCTAGCAGCTGAAACCATTGCCCATGGCGTTCAGCTGCTAAGATTACAATTTAAGCTCAGGCTCTGTTGTTCGATGGTCCCGGTAATAAATGAGTGCACTTCCTGCGAAAAATGAACATATGGTGGTCCAATAGTGACGGTTGTCACGCTCACCATATCGCCATAGGGTGAGTAAAGCTGATCGCGAAATGCGGCATAAAAGCCTGGGTAGACTGTATCAGTCAAGGGCTCTAAGGCCGGCATTGCGAATGGCAGCACAGCGATGGTCACGGTCTCTCCGGGAAGAGAAACGACTGGCGTGACGTATTCCCCGTCTTTCTTTAGGAAAAGCGTCACCGCAGCACCAATCTGCAGTTTGCCTGCCCCTGGCAGGCTCCTTTGCCCGTGCACGGTGCAATGAATGCTACGGTCCATATAGGAGACATCATCCCCCAAAAACGCGCTGGCTACTTGCGAAAAAAGACCAAAAAATCCGATGATTAAATACCTCTTCATGATGCCTCCAGTGTGGTGATGTTGGACTGCGACCTGCAGCCAATTCAGTTCTTAATGGGCAAGATATCTTG
>JBIKVD010000378.1:0-3979 GCA_044357055.1 Oligoflexales bacterium
TAAAATGGATCGAACACAAGATTTTGGAAGAGAATCTCATGAGTGAAAAGGATTATTTTAGCCTGGTCTTGGTGGATTCCGTGGAAGAAGCGATTAAAATTCTCGAACCTGACTTCAAGCGGTTTCAAAGCAACAAGCTCAGCTCGCCTTGATTTGCTCCCCATGCTAGTAGCATTGTAGATTAACCTTGGACCTCCCATGGTGAGGTTTCTGGCCATGATAAGAGTTTTTTTCATTATTTTGGCTTCAACCCTCGGCTACTTGTTCTTGGGTTTTCTTGCCTCTCGGTGGTCGTTATCGCCAATGATAGCGAGCCCCATTTGGCCAGCTGCAGGCTTGGCTCTGGCGCTGGTGTATAGGTTTGGCGATGCTGCTGCTTTTGGCTCAGTTTTAGGAGCATTGCTTCTACGCCTTGTTTTTTCGGACCAGCATGCCGATCTGTGGTCGCCTAACCTAATTCTAAATCAATTCTTGGTGGGAGCGATAGGGGCGGGCATCCAGGCTTGGGTGGGAGCGCAGACTCTCAAAAAATTGATCGGAGCGCACAGCTCCTTAAGCAACTGGCGTGAAATCCTCTGCTTTTATTTGCTAGCGGGCTTGCTCGTGAGTACGATCAGCGCCAGTATCACTTGCGCAAATTTTATTCTCTTCGATAGATATCGCTTAGAAACCGTGTGGAAGCTCTGGGTGATTTTCTGGTCAGGGGACGTCCTAGGCGTGAGTCTTTTTGCGCCCCTGGCTCTCTTGTTTCTAAACTTTAGGGATCCCTTGTGGAAGGACCGGCTCTTGCCGCTGGGCGCTACCTTGGTCCTTTGTATAGGCGCCTCGATAGGCGCCTATACTTGGATAAAGGACAGAGAGAGCTTGGGATACATTCAGCAGAGTCGTGATTTGCTGGATCAGAGTCAGCGCGTGATGTCGGCCCATCTACAAATGATTCACGAACTAACCAAGGCGACCGCTGGTTTTTTTGCCAGCTCTCAACTTGTGACAGCAAAAGAGTTTGAACTTTTTTCTAGCAATATTCTTTTAGGGCAGAAATACATTCAAGGTGCCATTTGGATACCTCTTGGTATGTTGAAATCAGAAAATAGAGATGCAAAACAAGTAGCGAATCCTGTTCAGCCCATCGGGGATGGTGTTGCGATTGAAAGGGATCAACCCTATTATACTGCCATGAAAAATGACTGGGGATCTTTTGCGCCCAAGATTATCGAATGGGTGATGGAAACGGAATGGGATTTACACCGTATCAAGGGTTGGCATTTTTTGCCATGGAGTCTGGACTCAAAGCTGAGTACCCTCGCCTTGGCATATCGCCAGATCCCGGCCTTTGCCTCTATGCCTCGCGGCCTGTTGCTTATTGTTGTGGACTTAAACCAAATGCTGGTTGATTCGGGGCTGTTTGCCACGGAGCTAAGAGGAGTTCAATTTCGCTTGAGTAAGTCAGATGTCGGACTTGGTATTCATCAAGACATTTTCCTAGAAACGAGGGATTTTTCTGCACTGCTATCATCGTCAGAACAAGTTAGGGATCCGTTTAGTCGTTTCCCTCAGGAGTTAAGTATTGCATCTTCCGTAGGGGATTTGCGAATTCTGCTCGAAGCTTTTATCGTGCCTGATGATTACAATATCGTCTATCAGACTGGCAATGGTTGGATAGCCTTGGCTTGCGCTTTTTTCTTCTCTTCACTTTTTGGTGGACTTTCCTTGGGACTCACTGGTGCAAAGACGCGCATTGAACAGCTTATTGTTCAAAAAACCAGAGATCTCTACACGGCCAAAGAAGAAGCTGAACAGGCAAACTTAGCAAAAGATGAGCTAATTGCAAAAATAAGTCATGATATGCGCACTCCTTTAAATGGCATTATCGCAGGGTCGCTCATTCTGGAGCAAATGAACACTGAGCCTGAGGTCAAGAAATACTCGAGCATTATTAAACAAAGCAGTTCGACCCTTCTGGGGTTGATAGATGATGTGTTGGACTTTGCGAGAATACGATCTGGACTGGTCGAAATTAAATTCGCACGCTTTTCGGTGCATGAAATTCTCCAAGAGCTTGTGGTGTTAATAAAGAGTCAAAGCCAATTCGCGGATGCCGTTATCAATATCTTTATCGATCCCAGTGTTCCCGATGAACTCATGGGCGACGGTCTAAAACTGAGGCAAGTTATTGTCAATCTTCTGAGTAATGCTTGTAAGTTTGGTCTCAGTAACCCTATTCAGGTTCGCGTGGCTTGGCGAGATTCAGATGAATCTAAACCACCTTTGATTTTAGAGGTTGAGGATCAGGGCAAAGGCATTTCGCCTGAGAATTTGAACCGGGTATTTTCAGCTTTTGTGCAGGCACCGGATGAGGCCAATAGACCCCAAACGGGCAGTGGACTCGGTCTTACGATCTGCAAGAGCTTGCTAGACGCCCTTGGTGGCAAAATCTTCGTAGAGAGTTTTGAAGGTCATGGCACTAAATTTACTGTGGAATTTCCTTGTTCCAAACCGAATGAACCCTTGGGTGTTGGGGAGGATGCCGACATGGTGCCCAACCTGGGTCAAGCAAAGCTGTCCATACTGGTGATTGAAGATGATCACATCAATCAAATCGTACTGCAGAAGCTCTTAGAAATGTCAGGGCATCGCGTTCAAGTGGCAGAATCAGGAATAGCAGCGATCCAACTTCTAGGACAGGGCTTTCGACCTAATTTAATTTTCCTAGATTGTCAAATGGCAGGACTCGACGGATATGAGACGGCAAGGATTATCAGGTCGATGGGCCTATCAACTTATATTGTCGCCGTAACCGCCCATGTGGTTCACGGTGAACGCAGCCGCTGCTTAGAGGCCGGTATGGACAATTATTTGGCAAAGCCGGTGACTGGTCATCATTTAAAGCAAATTTTTGTCAGTTACTTGGCTCACCGAGAACGAAAAAAGGGACAAAAAGGAGATGTATGATTGCATATAAGTGGGGCCTGTTACTCACCTTGTTGGCATGGGTTGGTGGCTGCAGACACGTAGGCGAGCGGGACCCTCAAAAAAAAGTCAAACCAGCAACAGAAGAAGGGGTTAACGGCCCCATGGATCGGGGAAAGGATCATTGGCGCGCTTGCGCAGCCGTGAGGATAACGAAGGCTACAAAAGCCTCGCCTCTGCTAGATGCTCCGCAGAATAATGGTACCGTTCTTAGGAATTTGGCCGAGGACGAGATCCTACAGATAGTCGACTTGCTGCAAGACGAAACGGGCCAACTATGGCTGCGCGTCAGCGGCGAGGATGCACCGCCCCCTGGATGGTTGAGCGCTCGTGGTCATGAGTGTGCCACGCCCTCAGATGAACCGCCTGCTGGTCAAGTTAAAACCTGCGGACAGGTTACCGAGCCCTTTCGTTTTGCCTGGCCCGTTCCTGATTATCCTTCGATTGAGCGCACCTATGGCGTTGCCGTTGATTACCAGGATTGTGGTTTCCATACGGGAATTGATATTGCAGCGCCAACTGGAAAGCCTATCGTTGCGGTCGCTCAAGGTAAAGTGGTTCATGTGGGACCCATGTGGTTTGACCGCGCTGGCGCGGGCAGGGGCCCCTATGCTGTGATCATAGAGCACCAACCTGGAAAAATGTACTCTACTTACGGTCACAACAGTCGCGCTCTGGTGAGTCTGGGGCAGTGCGTTGCGAAGGGACAAGTGATCGCCGAAATAGGTAGCCTCGGCCATTCAACCGGCCCCCATCTGCATTTTGAGATGGTGATGAACCGGCCGTTTTCTGGCAACTGGCGAGTGCCTTTTCATGATGTTTGCGTAAAGAAGACACCCTTTGCCCCTCAGTCCGCTTATCGCTCGCCAGACCCTCAAGCTCTAACCTATGACCCTTAAACTGCCCCCCTTTATTGTTGCTGTTTTGATGGATTCATCAGCCGAACATGGTTGTGATACCAGCGGTAAATCGCTAGCAAAGCCTCCAGTCCGCTGATCTTCTTGACTGT
>JBIKVD010000339.1:0-4606 GCA_044357055.1 Oligoflexales bacterium
GGGTTTGATTACCCATGATGCAAACAAAAATACCTACTCGGTAGCGGGCGGCAATATCTGGCCGGACCAGAATTTGGGAAAAATAGGCGCCATACGCTATCATCAAAGAATGATCCAACTTGGCTACGAAGCGATAACCAGAGTCGATGAAAAAAAGCGTGATATCAACGCTATGACCGTGCGCTTGCCCAGCGAAGGCATGGCCGAGGCCAAGTCAATCTTGATCGAAGCTCTGCAAAAGATCTTTCAACTAGAGGAAAAATACGGACACGCTGAAGCTATTTTTCAGGTCAATACCCAGCTGTTCCCCTTGACTCAGTATGAGGATGAACCCAATGAAACTTAATCTATCCGCCATTACCCTGCCCTTAATCCTTTTTTCTATTCCTATCTTGGATGGGTGCGGCGGAACATGGGTTGGAAATCCCGGCAAGCCACCGAATCAAGAAGAAGACCCCAAGACCCATGTTGGAGAGGGAGAGGTCAATCTCTCAATAGCAGGCAAGCAAGCAGACGCCGCCGCTTTGACAGCATTTCCTGTGGCGGTTACTGGCAAGGATGGGCAAGAAATCGGCAGTATCCTGCTGAGCGAAGCTCGCATTGTCTTGAAAAACATTCGCATCAAGCCTGTAGATCAATCTATCGGACTACAAGAAAAATATGAAGGTCCCTATCTGGTTGATTTAATCAAGGGGGTAGCGACTCCGAGCTTGGACACAGTCGTGATGCCCGCAGGTGTCTACAAGGATATAGAACTGACTATGCACAAAATGGAAGATGGAGACTCCTTTGGATTAAAGGGTGCTGCGATCACCGATAACAGCTCCTTGCTTGGTAAGAGTATTGAGATGAGCGGAACCTATACGCCTGCCGATGGGGGCAATTCCTTTCGTATCACCTTTAGTTCCGAGGTTGGTGAGGAATTCTCAGTTGCCGAAGCCCTTGGCAAAGACGCTGTCATCACTGTTGATGCCAACACACTCAACGACATAGCTGTTCTCTTTCGGTTTGAGGAATGGTTTCGCTTTGACCGGGGAAGCACCGTGGATTTTAGCGAACTTCAGGGCAATACTGTCCTTAGCGACAATTCTGATAATGAAACAGAGAAAAAGATCCAAGAAACGATTCGTGAGAATATCAAGAAATCTGCTGACTACGAGGATAACTAAAATAGGTTGTTTTGTAAGCCATTGATTTCATTCATCTAGAATGCTATTCTCCTCCATCCATCGCTGCCATTGCCGCTTGCAATAGATCCTGCGCACCAAGGGCAAGAAATCGGCAGCGCGCTTTTAAGTAAGGTGGAGAGTGAAGCCATGGCGCTCGGAGCCAAAGAATTAGCACTCGATACGGCGGAATGGACCTACCATTTGATGAGCATGTACCCTGCAGGTGGCTACCGACTTGTGGATGACCTGCAGTGGGAAACCACAAACTATCGCAGTGTGATCCTAAGCAAAAACTTGCACCTGGGAAGGACTCCAAACGGTGAAATCGAAGAGTTTTTAAGAGACCTTCCCCAAGTCAACACACCTGCAGAAAGAACCGAACTTAAAAAAGCAGTGTTGGCGACATCATCGAAAAAAGAACACGCTAGGATTCTCAGCAGACTCGGTGATGTATACCGTACCCAGAGAAATATATGCAAGGCCCTCCATTGTTTTGAAAAAGCCACCGATATTTGCGTCCAGACCGGAAATCAGCCACTTCTGCTGATCACTCGGCCACGCCCCAGCCGCTCTTTTGTATTCGACCCAAGAGGTGATCCCGGCTGTGAAAGAACGAAGAAAAGCGAATCGGTGCCAATGATTCCCAAAATCTCAACTTTCGCTACCGTCAATGACAAGACCCTGATTCTTTGATCAAAAGAAGCCAGCGAGGGAAGACTTTCTTGTAAAAACCACAGCTCGCAAAGAATAGGCATTTACCCTTTGATAGAATCTATAGATAGTCAGAAAGGACCTTATCTGAGGAGACTAGCAACCGTGTTGTATGATTGAAGCCAGCCATCGTCTCTATTTTCCGCAGCAAGATGCTTTGCTACCTTTCAAAGATCGTGCTTCCGCGATAGCTGCAAACCCGGGCCAAATATTCCAGATGATCTGCCACTTTATGACCATGAAAAACTATCCCTGTGTTGCGGCGTTGCAATCCTTTGCCCAGCGTGAATTTCTCGTCGGTATTTACCCTTCCGTGGCTGATTTGTCGGGAGCAAAGGATTTGCGCCAGGATCTGCTTTACTATTTGCAGCGCTATCGAGAAAGCTATTCGCAATTTCTTTCCTTCTGGGCGGTTTTCCCAACAGTCAAGCCCATGGATGAAGATGCTTTTGAACAGTTTCTGTGGGAGGAGTTAACCCTTTTGACCAGCGAAGAGGCTCGCCCCTTTGATCGCGACACGCGTGTCAGTGATGACCCGAAGGATCCCTCCTTTTGTCTAAGTCTGGGTGGCCAAGCTTTTTTTGTTGTAGGTATGCATCCCAATGCCTCGCGCATTTCTCGGCGCTTTCCCGTACCGGCACTCATATTCAACGTCTTTGAACAGTTTGAACTCCTAGAACAAAGCGGCGGTTATGAAACGATGGTGAAAATCAATCGGGCAAGAGATATAAGACTTCAAAAGAGTCTGAATCCCATGGTAGAGAAATATGGTGACCATTGGGAGTCCATCCAATTTTCGGGAAAAGTAAATCCTAATAACTGGCGCTGCCCCTTCCAATATCAGGCCCATTTACCGGATCTGGCAAATCCAGCTGCTAATGCGAACCTATGACGATTATCACAGCTTTAAAATCTGGAACCATACCAGCACAGTCTGGGACCATACCAGCACAGTCTGGGACGTCTTTTTTTCTGAAAGAGGGTCAATACCTGAAAGTCATTGACCCGTTAGGCTGCCAGGTCGCCGACCTGTTTTGTGGCTTGACGGCGAACCTGCAAGATACTTTGTCCTCGGGGCGCTCCATCGACTATAACGAAACCCTGTTCCTGAGCAAAGGGCATCGCCTCTATTCCCATAGTGGCACCGTCATGCTCGAGATCATGGAGGACAGTTGTGGTCGGCATGATTTTCTGGTCACTCCCTGCAGCCTGCAAATGTTTCAGATGATAACGGGTAGTCAAGAGCATCATCCGAGTTGCCTGGAGAATTTGGAGAAATCCATGCAAACCCATGGCTTTGATGCGAGTCGGATTTCCACAACCTTCAATATTTTTATGAACTACGAAGTCGCAGCCAATGGCAAACTTTCCTTGAAAAGTCCCAGGTCCAAACCTGGGGATTTTATTCTCTTTCAGGCGAAAAGCGACCTGCTGATTGGTCTGACCGCATGCTCTGACGAAAGCACGAATGCCGGTTCCTGCAAACCAATCCTGTACGAAATCTACGATCTCCCCGAACCATAATTGCCATCTATCCCTGCAATACACCCTATTCATGCCAGGAAAGGCTCACGCAATGGTACCTTTTGATACCAATGGAGTCTAAGGAAAGGTATGGAAATGAAAAACTTAAGCGTCCTCGGCATCTTAAGCCTTTTTTTCTCGGCGCAGGTATCTTATGGGTGCGAAACACATGTGGGTGATCTCGTCATTTTTAGCGCCGCAGACCTGGTCAAGGCACAGAAATATTGTATCGTGACTGGCTCGCTCGACTATCTACAATTTGGAGACCCACAGGACCTGGTGTTCGAGAATCTGGTGTCCGTGGGCAAATACCTCAGTTTTTCAGGTAATACTTTGCGCAGCCTCGATCTGCCTAAACTGGAGATGGTTGGATGGTGGATGCATGTGTCGTCCAAGAGTTACCATCAGCAGCACTTGGAATGGGCCAGTTTCCCCCTCTTGAAATCCGGCACGGTAATGGCTGCAGTAACCCCGAATTTGACCGAATGGATCTACGATCCCTGCTCCCCCCTCGTGTTTGATGAGGATTCGCTGGCGAATCTAGAAGATCTGGGCTTGGCGCGCGCCTGCGCCAATTAGCCCTCCGCTGAATCCCTGCCACACGCCGAGATGTTCGATCAAAATGAAACACTATAAAAGGTGAGAACCCCTAACAACTTTGACGAAAATCCTTACCCCACTACAGTGACTGCGAGCCTACAACACTTTGAGGGGAGGAAAAATATGAATAGGGTAAAGGGTTACATCGTCTTGGGGAGTCTCTTACTCGCGCTATCCGCTGAGCGAGGCTTTGCTTCGCCCGACAAGGCGATGCAGCAATTGTTGTTTATGAGCGGGCTGTCTAACAACTGTCATGGTCCATGGCCGGTGACCAACCCCGTTCGGCTGCAATGTCAATACGGGCCACTCGCGGTGGGTTGTGATTTGACACTGCAAATGACGAAGCGAGAATACGTCGTTACTTATCACAAGGTGTATCATCTTGGGGACGAATTGCATTTTGCTCGTCCTAACCAAAGCGTTCGCTGGCCTATCCAGGACGGTCTGAAGGGCGGTGACCATTTTATCAAGCTGCGAAGTAAGATTTTTGGCAAATGCCGCGAGATTGCTTTGTCCTCTATCAATTAGTTGCAGTACGAGCGCACGGTCACACGATAACTGACATTTACTAGATACCTAATGCCTATTTCAGCCTCGCTCGC
>JBIKVD010000262.1:0-6261 GCA_044357055.1 Oligoflexales bacterium
CATCCAGCAAGCACTCCCGTCTCCTCATTAGCGCTCATATCAAAGAGAAAGCCGCGTGCTGATTCTTGCAAAGATCCACCTGGGTTCATCCAATAAGACATCGTCCCCGCGTTGGTTGCAGGATCGACATCGAAAGAAAGGTATTTGATCGCGTGAACAACTGAGTTACTTGCCTCGTCGGGAAGATCGGCAAAGTTAACCAAACCATTGGCATCAAGAGCGTCTATGGAACTCTCAAGAGCGGCATGGCGAAGTTCGCCTTTAGAGTGAGATTCCTCACTAGAGGTTGAGAGATCATACTCAATGCTTAGGGCATGAATCTTGTTTACTTCGTTATTGGGATCCTGTTGCATCCCAGGTTGCGCGCGACCTGGTCGCAGGATAGACAACACGCCTGTCTTAGATGTCTCTGAAGCGACATTCTTAAGATGAACGGTCATGTCTTCACCATCTGGTAGGGTAATCACTAAGCTAGAAAGGTACACCTCCTCGCCTGCATCAGAATCCGCCAGTCGCGTGATTTTTGCCTCAGAGACAGCCATTTTAGCTCCTGCCGCATCTGAGAAACCCTCGAGCAGGTCCCTTTCTTCGTCAACGACCATGGCTTCTGCTTCACCATCCTGCTTTGCCTTGCACAACATACCTGCCACGAGTGCCAAAGCCCGATCGACGCGACGTACAGTCTCCGTAACTTGTGCCCGAGCAAAGGAAACCATGCAAGCTTCACCGTCACCATTCGTACCGTCAACAGTGCCAAATTCTCTTTCCTGCCCAGCAAAACGCGAAGGGTTCATGTCTGAATCAAATTCGTAGCAGGTCACTGGTTGAATATCCTTTAAAGAACCAAACATATTGCGATCCAGACAAGAGCCCTCGCCATTCAGACGTTCAATCTGCTCTGCGGATTTTTCCCTCACTGTTTTATCTGCATTGGGATCATCTACCGCGTCTTCCAAAAGCGCGGCGCCGTCATCCACTGACTGGGGAAACAAGGAAATCGCCAGGGTAGCAGGAAAGGCTGCCGCTAAGGCGTTCTCTGCGCCTTGCGTGATCCCGGAACCAATGCCAGATCCGCCCACAGTGCTGCTCGCCGTTGGACTGGCCGCCTCCTCCGCAGTCTCTGACTTTTGGCAGGAAATAAAAAAACAAAGACCCACGATACCCCAAGCAATTCTCATAGATTCATCCTTTCCATCAAGAAGATCGAACCTAGCATCGGAGGGGTCTCACAGAATCTTTATGCGATTCTTAATAAAAATATTTTTATCTAATATTTTTGGAATGTTACATAAAACAGGAGCGCCTCCGAGGATAGGCGGGCGGGCTTTATTGACCAGAGGGCAAAAAAACGCTTCAGACCTACGGCTGCGCCTCTAGCCAATCGACAAATTTTCCTCGCTGGAGATCTGTGATGGTAGTGCCAGTGACATCACTGCTCGGAGGCATGGCACGGCTGGAAATCTGTTGGATGATAGCCTGTTTTTTCTCCTTCCAAGAATTCTCATCGTCGCCCTTTTCCCAGACACGTCCCGATCCAGCGTAATGGCACTTTTTGCAAAATTCTACCGCTATGGGCCTAATATCTTCTGACCACGTAAGGGCTGGATTTCCATCATCGCCGTCTTCCGGCGGAGGATACAGACTGGAAAAGACCCCTTGTTCGGTAACCACTTGAGCCAACGTTATCTCTGGCTCCTCCCCGAGAAAATCACCAGATAAACGCATAAACTGCGCTGTGCCAGTTAAGCCCTTCAGCTCCAAGCGCAGCGACTTGCTTAGCAGTAGCTTATCTTCCTCAAGGGCATATACGTTCAGACGGGTTTCCGATGCCACCGTAAGACTAGTCCCATCTTCGGAACCAATAGCGCTCAATACCAGCCCGTCATCCTTCACCCATGGCAGAATGAGCTCATTAAAATTCAAGTCCGCCTCTTGGCGCAGCCATAAAATACGACCAAGCTCGATATCCTTGGCAACAAAAACCGCTCCCGAATTCGATAGCCCTACAAGCCTATAGTCTTTGGGGGCAAACGATATCAAAATGTCTTTGCCACTGCTGAGATCTGTGTAGCTAGCAACGGAGATTTTTTCTCCAGTGATCAACCAAATGGTCTGGTCATTGACATTGTATATTTCCCCATCAAATCCAGTGACCTGATCTAAAGCTTGCCATCGTTTGCTTTCATCTGCGAAGCGCCACGCATAACCTTCCGTCCCATACAATGTCGCACCGCCAAGGGACGGAGATAGCAGTAGAAAAGTTTCTCTTAAGGCAGCATCTGCCGTCAAAGTTAAATCAGGACCAAGGCTCACAGTTAAAAGCGCTAACTGCGCTAATTCGGGAGGATCTTCTTCCAAAGGTGCGTCGGCTGCGCCTAGGTTTTTTTGGTCAACTTTCTTCTCCGGTTTTAAAATTCCGCACGAAAGTTGCACTGAAATGAGAGCCAACGCCAAGAGAGATGGTCTTTTGTTTTTCTTCCCGAGCAGCAAAGCTTCCCCCCTATGCCAGCAAGCTGGCTATGACGTCTTTTTCAGCAAAAGTCGGATAAAACTGCCGAATATAACGCTGATCCTTAAAGATCTCCGGCCAGACTCTAAGGAGCATACTACAAACCATTTGCTGCGCTGTGTAAGCTGGCGCAGTTGCGTCGAGTTCTCCATTGAGCCCTTTGGTAGGGGCGGGCGTGTAGTAATCCCCGATTCCCCCTAAGCGGCTTTGTGAAGGCACCTTGCCATTGAGAAAATACATGCCAAAAGCCAATTGGTGATCTTTGCCAGGAGCTCTCACGGCAAGATCAACGAGGGCATTGTTCTGGCGAATTTTTACGTTGATTCCTGTCGCTGGAATCGTGGCATTGTAGGCCGTCCGGGAAAATTCATGGGACACGATCACCATCACATCATCTTGCAAATTGCGCAATTTTACCCAGTTCCAAAATAAGGTTAAATAGGACCATAGATTGGCTCCTGATCGAGCGGTAATCACCTCTGAGCCTCCGCCATGAAAATCCTGATTTGGTAAACTTATCTGCATACCGGATGCGATCTTGGTCTCTATCAGCAAGGCTGCTGTTTTTAGTTTTTCGAGTGTGCCTGCCCGGTCGACGAAATTGTCCGCAATGGTGCCGTCAAAGTCTATCAGGCCCGCCGTCTGCAAAAGGGCATTGGCGCGAGGTAGCGTAAAAGTCGTGTTCAAGCTAGCAATCAAAGCATCGACATTCGGCAGGCCCTTCGCAAGCTGCTTCAAGCCCTGGGACCCAGCGTTTACCTCACTCTCAGAAAAGACTGTGGGCCCAACTCCCGTACCAAAGAGATTAGCTGTCAGTTCTGCCCATTCTGCGGCTCCACGCTTCTGGCTGATTCCAGCCACATCACTAAAAATGGTCCTGACTGTCGCTGGATTAGATGCCCCAAAACCCAAGACCTGGGCTGTGGTTTGAGAGCCGCGATGAAAATTATCCATGCCACAAACAAAATCGACAGCCTTGTTCCCCATCGTTGCCTGGGCCAAAGCAAAGGGCCAACCTGGGGTTCCAGTCACGCCCTCTCGACTAGATCCTGTGCCGCGAATGAGCCTGGCGGAATCATGTCCTGCTGATTCCGAGTTACCCATACCCAAACATAAATGATTGGCAATACCCCCTAGAACCTTAGAGTATTCATGAAACACGAGGTCGCCGACCTTGGTGTGCACACCCAAATTGGGGTTCGTGGGTGCTCCCGGTTGACCCGGGACAAAAACCCCCGACGGGAAACGATTCACGTCCAATGGCTGCAGCAGCCCCGCAGCCCAACCGTCCCAAGATCCAGCATGAATGTAGAGCAGAAATTTCTTACTAGGAGCCGCATCTTGGGCAAAAGCTGACTCGCCGGGCGTCAGATAGAGCGCAGCTCCGCTACCTGCAAGCAGCTGAAGAACCTGCCGGCGGTTCAAATTGTTCCTGTATTGTCCCATAACATTCCCTTCACCGCATAAATGTTCGGCTATCGGAACCGATTGCGACACACATTAGAAGATATTGATCGCGAATGACGCTCGCTTCGACGGGATTGGCAGCTTGCATCCCTTCGTCGTAGAGTTTTTTGAATAGAGCCTCATATTCTTTGGCGCCGGGATGGAATCCAGAGGAGCGCTCAAAGCCGAATACACTAGACATAAAGGCCGAGATATTGGCTTCCGAGGGAAGTTTACTCTTAATCAAGATATTTTGTGCTGACTGAGATGCTAGACGGCCATACTCAGTGGCGACCAGGCGGCCGCAGGCATCCAGCAGGAATCCCCGTAAAGTTCGCAAATAGATCAGAGAAGGTGTGGTTGCGCTGGTATAGTTTTGCAGTGCGGATTCATTGGCCGCATAAGAAAATGTCCCAAGATCTTGCTTTTCTAATGGAGAAAAATACTCTGTAGGGTTCGTCGCAAAGAAGGTAGCCGCTGTAGGCGTTCGGGCTGTCGCCCCAAAGATCGGGGTGAAAACATCTCTCAGAGCCGTGGCGTCGAGCAGATGCAATACTTGCCCCCGGCTTTTGAGATCTAGCTCTAATTCAATATCACTGGTCGGTGCTACCGTCTTTGAGATCAAGATATTGGGATCCACTTCGTCAATTTCGGGGCCCGGACCTGACGCTCCCCCATTTTTGATTCCTTTTGCGCCACACCCGATACCCACCAGACTTAAGGCCAGGAAACATAGCGGAAGGTTAAAAATCGATTTGCATGAATTATTCACCTTGCACCCCTAAGAAAACATCGCTCTGGATGATTTCCAAGTAAACCTGCCAAAGCCTTCGGTCTTGAACATCATAAGCCTGCACGAATGGCGACATGTATTCGGCCTGCTCTGCTACACTCATACTTCTGCCCATGAGAAACCGAAAAGCATGGTTGACGGCACAGGTCTTGAAGTCAGGTAGTTTCGTGAATGTTCTTCCCAGTCCCACGGTATCAGAGTCAGAAAATCCCATAAACCTGCCTGCGGACGAGATTCCCGATCCGGAATCGTACAAGAAATTGGTGCTACCGATCCGCGGCCAGCGGGCAAAGTGTTGAGCCATAGGATCTAAGATCGAGTGGCAGGTAGAGCAAAACGGCTTGCGCGCCGGCTCGGTTTCGACGCTCGAAGGGATGACAGACCCATGAGGAGCCGTAAAGGAGCGACAAAGAAAGGTCTCCATCGCTGCATTGGCTTTTGCATAGTGACCATTGTAGGCCTTTTGAAAAGCCATTGTAGAGAGCACTCCCGCATGAGCTCCACTGTTATGATGGTCCACCACATACCAATTGCCATCGAGAGGATTCGTTGCATTATTGAGCGTCACGACGTTGGCTTCGTTTTTCCAGGCTCCCGTTACTGCGGCGGCAACGATTGCATTGGCAAAGGGGGTCTTAAGGAAATGCTGCATCATGCCGTTGGCCATCGTAAAGCGACCTGTTACCACTTCGTCCCATGCCAAAGCATCGCGAATCACTCTGCCAATCAAATACCCAGGCTCTGCAGTAAATCCTTCAATCAGTCCCTCATTGTATTTATTGGCCAAGTCGGCATCCACTGCGGCTTCTCCTGGAAAAATTCTTCTCTCACCTGGAAAACATCCCGCAAGTTGCGGGCCACAGACAAGCGGCAGCTCTGCACAGGCATCCACTTGCTTGTCTGGCGCCCACCAGGGCGTTACCTTGACTAAGGGATCGGCAACAATCCCTGAATTGGCTTGGATGTAGGAGCAGCAACGCTTGCGATAAAAGTTCAGGACTTCTGGCGTTGCCGTTGCAACCATCGCAGCGGTGAGAGGCACACAGCTCAGACTGTAGCGACCCGAGCGCCATTGAAGTGATTTATTGGCATCCGTTGTGGCATTGCGCCCCGGTCGCATAAGTGTTGAAGTCGCGCCAATGCCGGGAGCTGTCACATTGGGAAAGTCTACGGGAGCCGTAATTTTTAGCTCCCTCATCCAATACTTGGCTAGGCTAGCTAGAAATCTAGTGTCTCCTTTTAGCGCCTCCGCAAATTCACGTGGACTCATCGTGCCATTGCTAACGGCCTCACGTTGAGCGGGAGTGGCGATGGTACCCACCATGCGTAAGGAAATTTTATCAGCAACTCTTGCCAAATGCTCAGTGGAAAGAGCTTCGCCCAAAAGAGCCCGGGCAGAACTCATAAATATGAGGAAAGATAATACTACCCTTAGGAACATGGATGAGACTCCCTTACTGCTTACACCCACCTCATCGGCGACGGGCAGCACCTATCTTAGGCGGGGAGATTG
>JBIKVD010000263.1:0-6231 GCA_044357055.1 Oligoflexales bacterium
TCATTGTTGAGAGCGTTGGAAACCACGTCAATGACGTAATCAGTCCCCTTGCTGGTTTCTTTTGCTAGGGAGGGGAAGTCCCGCTTTTCTGACTTAGTCCAGCTGTTTAGGCATCTCTCAAAACTAAGAATGAATTCGATCATTTTGGCGTCCTTTCCGGAGAATAAGTAGTACCGGCCGTGGTGCTACATTTCTTGCACGAGGTTAAGCTGGTCATTTGTTGGATTGGTTTACTGCTGATTGTATCGAGATGGGTTATGAATTGCAAAGAGTTTTTGCACTAAGATCTCGTAATTTAAGATAAAATCCTGTAATCAGGACCATTGAGCTGGCTTTTAGATAAAAACGACAATTGTAGAAATGGATCCAAGATGGGACAAAAGGCCTGCTGCTCAGCAGATTGGGCTTAGAAAATAACTTTTTGGCATGAAAAATCAAAACCCCCCTAAAATTGCCATATTGGCAATTCCAGAGGGGCTATACTTGATTTAAAAAAGATCCCTGGCACAAAAACTCTCTACCAGAGTTCCCTTTGTACCCCACGCATTCCTAACGCCACGAATGTCATATAGCAATCATTAACATCCGCTAATGACGAACGACTAAGCTAACGACGAACTACTAAATTAAAAATTAAGTAGTGCGCAATTGCCTGCGTTTACGCATCATTCGGCGTTTTTTACGTCCAACTTTACGGCGACCTTTAGGATGCTTTCTTCTATGTCTTGAGCCGTGCACTAATCAATCTCCTCATGAATCGATGGGGAGGCCGACATTAATCCCTGCAAGTCGGTTTTGCAAGAGAATTGATTGCAAATTCTCTGAGGAATAGGCATAGGATAGCTATGATGACGCGCCTTAGCCGTATGTCGTTTTGGCTTGATAGAATATTTTATCCCTAATGTAATTGGACAATTAAGTGGATTTATTGGGTCTTCCCCGACACCGCCTAGAAAATTTGTGCCAGGAACTATGCATGCCGAAGGTGCATGCCGCGACGCTCTATCGGCAGATTTTTAAGCATGGGTCCCTGAAACCTTGGCTGGCGGTGGATTTACCCCAAAAACTCATTCAATGTTTGCAACAGGATCCCTTTGCCATCTCTCCGCCCAAAGTCGCGCAATTGCAGGAATCAGCCTATGACGGCAGTGTAAAATTCGTTTTTCAATTTCACGATGGGCAGCAAATCGAATCTGTTTTAATGCCAGAAAAAAGGCGTCTTACTGCGTGTCTATCAACTCAAGTTGGGTGTCGGCAGGCATGTGTGTTCTGTCACACAGGTCGCATGGGTCTAAAACGTCAATTGACGGCGGCCGAGATTGTGGGCCAAGTCTTTGTGCTGGAACAATGGCTGAGAGAAAATCAATCCTGGTTAAGCAAACAATCCCTACCTTTGCAACAACGGGTGAGCAATGTCGTATTTATGGGTATGGGCGAACCCCTCGACAACGTCGACCAAGTCATCGCAGCTATTGAAGTGATGAATGATCCCCTTGGGTTCAATTTGCCACTGAGGAAAATTTCCGTCTCGACCGCAGGACACCTTGATGGCCTGCTCGAGATCACGAAGCAGCTACCCCAAGTGCGCCTAGCCTTAAGTCTACACGCGCCCAACGATACAGAACGTAGCAGACTCTTGCCGATTAATCGGCGGTGGCCCCTAGGTGTCTTGATGGATTTTTTTAGACATCGTGCACCATCCATTAAGCATCACCTACTGGTACAGTACACTGTTATCAAAGGGGTCAATGACTCCTTCAGGCATGCCAGAGAAATGGGCGAGCTCTTGCAGGGCATTCCCTCTAAGATAAATTTGATTCCTTTAAATCCTATAGGCCTCTCGCGGCTTCAGTCGCCTGAAGCCGAAGCTCTTCAGGCCTTTCGTCATTATTTGCAAGAGCAAGGATTTCGGGTCCTGGTGCGTTATAGCAAAGGCCAAGACATCGCCGCAGCCTGCGGGCAGTTAGTTCAGTAACGCATCTTGGTTTTTAAGCAAAATGAGGTATAACCCCCTCACCAGCCTTCCAGTTAGGTCCAATAAGATTCTTCCTGGCATCAAGACTTTTTAAAATCTTCCGATCCTCTTATAAGACTCACAAAGGAATTTCTCGTCGTGTCCATTAGGCTGTCCTACAATCCGCAAGCGTTGCGTGGTACCGTGTTGCTCAAGCATGCCTACTGCCAAAAATCCACTTCATTGGAACTCGATATGTTGGTTTCGCAGCTGCATTTGCTGCTCGAAGACCTTAAAGCAAAGGGCGAGATCGTGGCTTATGAGGTCAACCGGCAGCGACTCGACAAGGCTGTTGAGATTGTCGGAGCCATGAGTTTCCCCTGGAAAGATAGAGAATTTAAGGTCGAAGTCGCTCAAGCCTATCCAGCAATCTATGGTTGCGTCATTCAACCGCCAAAACATCGGGAAGCGGTTGCCAGCCTTTCACTACGAGATCACGACCGCTTTGCAAAGTTCTGGAGCCACAAATTATTGCATGGGCTGGTACAGCGTTACCTTCGTGACCGCCTTCCCGATGTGCAGGTATCCGAGGGGCAGATCGCAACAGCTCTTGCTTTAGCAGGCAAGGGCGAGGTTGTGCAGAATATGCAGATTTTTGCCGCGAAGCTGGCCATTACCTCGGCGGAAAGTCCCTATGATATTTTTTCTTTTCCCTTGGATTCCAGTCTCTATTTGGCCATCAATGATGTCTGGCCACTGCTCGGGCGTCGCAGCCCGGCTGAGATCGTTAACGACCTGAGGAGCCAGGTTCAGACTATCGGTGAGCGCCGCGGTAGTCGATATATGTTTGTCGAAGATAGGATTCACCAACAATTGAGTGAGTTAACTAGCAGCCAGTACGCCCTTGGTTTTGAGCTTCCTATTAACATGCTCGTTGCGGTGGCCTTGCCAGTGGCTCAACTTGAGGGCGCGGTAGGATCTGCTGCCACCACCGCCGCAGTGGAAGTAAAAAAAGCGTCAGAGACGAGGCGCAAGGAGCACCTTCATTCGGGCGATATTATTCGCACGATGGGCGTCATGCATTTTGAGGAAGATACCATTGTTAAGGGATCCATCGAGAGTGGAGCGATCGTTTCTTGTGCTGGGAATATGCAGGTGCTGGGCCAGATTAAAGGAGCGTTTGTCAGGGTACAAGGATCATTGCTGGTCGAGGGCGGTATATCCATGGGGGACAGTGGCTATATTTATGTGAGTGGAAATCTCAAGTCCCAATTTGTAGAATCTGCACATATTGCCTGCAAAGGGAGTATGGAAGTTGTAAAAACCGTGCTTAATTCCATCGTCAATGTTGGCGAGAACCTCATTCTGACGGGCCATGATTCCATGGCCGCTGGCGGGGTTATCAATTGCAGAGCTGCTATGAGAGTCAGAAATTTGGGCTTGCGTCTGGGGCGTAAAACGATCTTGCGCCTGGGAATTGACTGGGTAGCAGAAAATCGAATTGAAAACATCCAGCGCCGATTGAGGAAGGTCGAGGAACTTATCGAGGCCAAGCGAAATGATCTACGGGAACTGGTGACGATACAGAAAAATTCTCGTTCTCCTGAGCTGGATAAAAGGAAGGTAGATCTGCAAAAGCTTCTTCAGAAGGGGCGACCCATTATCGAGAAATTGCAAGAAACTCTGGCCCAAATTCGCTCGCGATATAAATATCATGCGCAAACTCAGGTCACAGTTTTAGGCACGGTTGATGTCAATTGCGAGATCTTTGTCTGTGGCAAGATGGTAAATCTTGAAATATCCAAGCAGAAAGTGGTCATCAAAGCTCAGCCAAAAGGTGTCCCACTTATCGAAGCGGCCTAAAAATGGCTATAGGTAGTAGGCCATTTGGGAGTCCGTTCTGGCAGATTTTCGCAGGAACTCCCCTAAGCGCTTCTTGCCATCGGAGGTGAACTTCCCAAAGCGAATCGCGATGCCTGTCCGATCGATATTGCGATTGGGCTCCGCCTCAAGAATTCTTACCAAGATCCCCTCGACGATAATAGCGCCGTTCGCTTCGGGCAGGTTCAATTGCAGAGACAGGGCAGAGTCTTGTGGGATTTTTAGGTCAGTATAAATAAGAATCCCGGTAGTGGAGAGGTCGCCAATCTCGCATTCCACCATTTTATTTTTCCAGGAAAATTCAGCAGTACCGTGAATGGCAATCCTATCACTATCGCGTATGGCTTGATTAAGAGCCTGTTTAATTTTTTCGATAAAATGTTGGCGGGGAATCGGCTGCTCAATAAAGACGGCCGCTCCAGCCTGGACAGCTTTTCTGCCAAGGGCTGAACTGGATTGAACGCTTGTGGTTATGATGGGGATCTTGCTGGTCTGACTTAGATGTTTTACGATCGAAAGACCATCAACTTTGGCGTAATCGAGGTTGATGACAATGACATCGATGGCATGAGCTTCCAGTATTTTGGTCACATCTGCATAACTGGCGGCAACCTTTACCAGGACTCCCATTTTCCTATAACCAGCTCTATCCAATTCGGAAGTGAGGGCTTTATCATCCACTGAGAGCATGACGATTGGTCGATCCGATTGCATGTCACGTCGTCCTTTCCTATCTGCTAGGGCATCGCAAACCTATGCAAGCATCGGCCATATTTATGATAATATAAGCCGCCCGTCTGACAAAATAATAACCAATTGAAATCAATGGATTTTAATGAAGCCTAGCAAGATCACCCAAGGGAAAATTCGCTTAGATGAGGCGCTCGTGGCGGCGGGAATGGCCAAAGACCTGTCCCAAGCTCGTAGCAAAATCATGGCTGGGGAGATCCTGGTGGATGGCCAGCTCATAGACAAATGCGGTACGCGTATCCGGAGTGATGCTCCCATACGGGATCGTTCCCAGCCCTATGTGTCACGAGGAGGACAGAAACTTTTCCATTTTGTTCAGGAAGCGAATCTTGAAGGGCTATTCTTGAACGCTGAGGTGCTTGATGTCGGTGCGTCGACGGGCGGGTTTACAGATTGTGCCTTGCAACTGGGAGCTGCTCAGGTCACTTGCCTCGACGTGGGAAAAAATCTTTTGGACTGGTCTCTGCGGAACCACCCCAAAGTCATAAATCAAGAGGGGCAACATGTTCGTGATTTTATTCCAACGAGTGAGAAGGGGTTCGATCTCATCCTCGCGGACATCAGTTTTAACAGTTTGCAGCGCTTGTTTGCCGATTTGGATCGACTAAATCTTCATCGCAGAGCACATCTTGTTTTGTTAATAAAGCCACAGTTTGAGCTGACGCGAGAGGAGATCCCTGATGGTGGGATTGTCGCTGATCCTGTGGCACAGCAGCGGGCCTTGCAACGGGTCCAAGAGCATGCTGAAAGTATGGGCTATCGCATCCTTGAATCGCTCCCTTCCCAGGTGAGAGGCACCAAAGGAAATCAGGAGTATTTTCTGTTATTAAAATAGTCCAAAGTCAGGAATTTTCGCTCTATGTGCTAGCGGTTCATTTTCTTTTCGTAATCAGCGAGGGATTGTCGCAAGAGACGTGGATCCGTGCTGCGGAGGCAATAATAGAAATGGGCCGCGTCCAGCGCGTCGATCCAAATCGTATCGTTGCGGTAGTCATAGTGAGCGTCCACCAATTTATGTTCGATAGCTTCCAAAACAGAGTCCTGCTCAAGCTGATACAGTTCGCACATCCCGGCAAAACTAATCCTCTTGCCTTGATAATCAGAGGGCTGATGTCCTAATTCAAGAAGCGCTTGTGCGAAGGTTTCTTTGCTAATTTGCTCTCGCATACTCTCCTCATCTTTCGCCGGGCGTCCCAGGTGCGAGCCTTAAGCGAAACTGCGTTACTTTGGCCTTTAATTGAGTCTAAAGGCTGCCCACATCGCTTCAAAGAGCAAGATAGTGACCGGAAGGAATTTCCAGGTACCGTTGGCAATGATTTCGGGGAGGTTGAAATGCAATTTTTATCAATTAAAGCAGGCTGGTAGAAAAATTCCCCAGGTGACTGTTGGGAATGACCAATCCCTTCTCCACAGCTTCTATCACGGCATGAATTTCCTCTTTGGTATAGGGTTTGGTGAGGAAATCCATACGAAAGTTCCGAAATCCAATCTCTTCCAGGTCGCTGCGGAAGTGACTGACAGCGAAGGGTTTATCCCCATAGACGATGGTCCGGCAGCTTTCATGAGCTACATGATAGATTTGCTTTTGTTCATCCTCAATAACGAGGGTCCTGTAGCCACAGACTTTTGGTCCTGGACAGCCGTTG
>JBIKVD010000264.1:0-6226 GCA_044357055.1 Oligoflexales bacterium
GGTACTCATACGGCAAGCGGAGCTGCGGGTAAATTGATCCATAAACTGCAGGCTCTCTTTTCTTTTGCTCACCTGCGCCGCGTAGCCCTCGTCGATAATGCTGGGTGCGCCTTCCCTCAGCGCAAAGTGTTGCCCTAACTGCTGAATCATCTGCAGGCCACGTAGTTTTTCCAGCAGCGCCGTTAATTCCTCGGGGTCGTAACCCAATGCCGCTTGCAGCTGTGGCAAAGTCTTGGGCGACTTGGCAAGGAGATCAGATACTTTTTGTAGGTTTTTGGCGTCGGGATAGCTTTTATTCAGCAAATATTCTTGAATGCGCCAATCTTCCCAGCTATAGAGAAGAATGGCCCGGGAAAGCTTACCATCTCTGCCCGCGCGACCGATTTCCTGATAGTAGTTTTCGGGGTTTCCTGGAACGCTGTAGTGCACCACAGTGCGAATATTAGCCTTGTCTATGCCCATGCCAAAGGCAACGGTGGCGACCATAATATCAATGTTTCCAGCTAAAAAGTGATCGATGATAGCTTGACGCTCACTACTCGGCAGACCAGCGTGATAGGCGGCCGCTTTGTAGGGGGGTGGGAAACTGGCTGCGAGGGTGTCTGCTAGTTTTCTAGTAGGCGTGTATATAATCATGGGCAGGCGCGTGACGTCTTCGGCGATTTTGTGGACTACTTTGGATTTATGTGAATCTTCGACATAGTCCACTTCGATCGCGATATTCGTTCTGCGAAACCCAGTGATGACCGTGTGCGGATTTTTCATCTTCAGACGACTGACAATATCTGCTTGTACTTGTTGACCAGCGGTCGCCGTCAAGGCAATCTTAGGAATCTCTTTAAGACTCTCTAAACAGGAGCCAATCAATCGATAATCCGGTCGGAAATCATGACCCCAACCTGAAATGCAATGGGCTTCGTCTATAGCAATGAGGTTTGGCGGGTAGCGGTGCAAAAATTCCAAAAACCGGCCAAGCCCCAGTCGTTCTGGAGCAATAAATAGAAAGAATTCGCTTTGATCACGATACTTGCTGCAGATGTCGCGACTTTGGTCTCGTGTCAGGCCACTGTGCAAAAGTCCCGCGGCGATTCCCAAGTTGGATAGGTGAGAGGCTTGATTTTGCATCAAGGAAATGAGTGGTGACAAGACCAGAACTTTACCGCCTCTGAGCAGCCCGGGAAGTTGATAGCAAAGCGATTTCCCACAGCCCGTTGGCATAACCAAGAGAGCGTCCTTACCTGCGGCCACCGCCATACAAACGTCTTCTTGATGGGGGCGAAAATCGGTGATTTTAAATCTCTCGAGCAACACCTCGCGAACCATTTTTTTAGACGGCGGCTTATAGGCCGAAGGCTTTTTCTCTAGTGCAGGGCCGGGCAGAGAGGTCCGGCTGGAGGAGGCATTCTCATTAGGCTCGGCGATGAGCGGTGAGAAGCTTGGCATAGGTTTCTCGACATGAAAAATGACCTCACGTAAAAAGCGTGCTACCTGGTCTAGAAAAGCTGAGGTCACCAACTTATCTCCCTCGATCTTCGCCAGCATCGATTCCCAACGAGAGGTGAGTTGAGTGCTTCGCAGCAGAGGATGAACCTGCTCCAGCAGTGTTTTGGCCTTTGCGGTTGTTGTGAGGATCCCGTGCGCGGCATGTAGATAACCGTCCTCCTTAAGGGATTCTATAACGGCTGCTCGAGTTGCTGCGGTTCCTAGCCCGATCCTAGAAGATTCGGATTGGGGGGACGAGCTTGTTTTTTGGCTGTTCGCGGTATCTTTGGTCATGGCTCTAAGCAATTCCGCTTCGCTCATAAGCGCTGGTGCTGGAATAGGATGCTCCTGCCACTGGAATTCGGCGACAGAAAAGTGTTCGCCTTGGACAGGTAGTGTCTTCTCGCACCTGCCTGGGAGCTCCTTCTGATCCTTCCGAAAGCCGGAGTCGGAAATTTGCCTGATCTCGATCACCCAGAGGAGTTTGTTTTTTTCCCAAAAAGCTCGTGTTCCTTCCTCAGAGGGCAGCAAAGTAATGACGCTAGTATGGCCTCGGACAGGTCCCATAAAAGCCTGGAACCAGCGCCGTGATATAAGTTCAAAAATGCTAGCGAGATCTGCTCTGAGGACGGTCACCGGAGTTTGCACCGGGACTAGGGCATAATGTTCGTGGTGGCTTTCAGGGGTGTGAAGGTGACTTTCAGGTAATGGCTTCAGCAGCTCAGGCTCTACGCAAAGGCCTCCAGTCAAACTTGGCATTTGAGCAAAGGATTGTGCGAGCGCCTGCTGTTCCGCGACCAGGGCCGTCGGCAGGGTGCGCGATTCGGTTCGCGGATAGCTAATCAGTTCATGGACTTCGTATAACTCTTGGCAAAGAGCAGCCGTTTGTGCGGCGCTATAGTTTAGCAATCGGTTCGCATCGATTTGTATATCCAACAAGTTGTAGAAAGGGGGTGGGTTTTCAGAAAATTCTTGGTCATATCGTCCAGAGACTTCTATGCGGAAGGGCAGCGTCAGTTGGGGCGTCCAATTCGCTTTTTTATCTGCGGAAAAGCGTGTATGGCTGCGTTGTCTTTTTTGCAAATCATCAACCCTAACGAGGGGATTGACCGATTCACAGAGCTTTGCCTCCCAAGGGGCAGAATCTAGCCTGGCGCTGAGGGACCATTGTACAGACGGTAGGTGTCCAGAAATTTGATTTTCCCGGTCTTTAACCAGCTGAAGAGTGGGAGTTTGCACTCGTCCCACAGGAAATAGAGCGCCCAAATGAATCGAGTAGTAACGCGACAGATTCAATCCCACCAGCCAATCAGATCGCGCCCTCGCCTCGGCACTATGCCCTAGGCCTGCATAAGAGTCGTTTAGCTGCTTATGTTCCCAGGCAGAGCGAATACTCGCGGCATCCAGGGATTGTAGCCACAGTCGGTAAATGGGAGCGCCTAATTGCAGGCCTTGTAGCAGCCACTGGGCGATAAGCTGGCCTTCTCGTCCCGGGTCGGTTGCGACGACACAGAGATCGTAAGCAGACTTGACGATTTCCTGCTGCAGAAATTGCAGGCGGATTTGCGCGGCTTCATTGAGCGCTTTGGTAAACCATTGCTCAGGGGTGGGAAGCATCGGCAGGCTTTCTGTCTGCCATTTTTGCCAGCTAGGCTCGATGTCTTCTGGAGCTGCTAAGCCTAATAGGTGTCCATTCGTCCACACAATCCGGCCAATTTCACAATCAAAAAAGGAGGCTGTCTTGGCTGGTTTCCACCCATCGGGTAGAAAAGCCTTGGCGATTTTCTCAGCCACGCTGCGCTTTTCAGCAATAACAATGGCCTTAAGCCTAGCTCTGTGCGTCAAAATATCTTTCCCGGGAGGCCTGATTGGATCAATGAAGCGTAGACTACCTAATTTCCCGGAAAATGAATAATGAGGAAAGCTCGGAGGGAGTCAATTATTAAGCTTTCTTGCTTGTCGGGGGCGTCATGTACGTCCTAAGGCGGTGGCAACAGTTTTTCCAAGGTGCGGCACCAAGGAACTAGGGAGCTGGAGTGCACCCACCAGGTAGATCACACCAGCACAGCTGCGTACCGGTAATGTTTACGTCCCCGTGAATGCAGCGGCTGATCTTATGGGCGTAGGGACTCGATTTATGCTGCGCCCAATCCGTCAATTGAATGCTGATGGTGACAGGCGCAGAAGGATCGCTAGGGACCTGAAAGGAAGAGCTTTGCAGGGGAATATCTTCTCCGCACGATATCGGAATCGCGGCTTCAGCTTCTGCGGCGTTGGAACCGATCCCGAGCTCTTTAATGAGATGCCCTAGGTCCCCGACACGTGCCCCATCCTCTGCCGCCTGTCTTTTCAGCTTGCATGCTCCGGGCCGATTGAAGCGCAGCACATATTGGTCCGCATTGCTGGACGACAGATAAATATCAGATAGAAAGTCGTACTCATCCGTGTCAGTGCCTTTCGCATCCGTTTTTAACGCAACCCCAAAGCTTCCAAGGTTGTTGATGATGAGGCTGGTGACAATACCGCTGTCGCCAAGGAATTCAGGGACTCCATAGTCGACATAGACATTGTAAATAACCGCGCTTTCGCTCAAGACACTTTGATTGCCAAACTTGTCCTGTAGGATCATCTGTAGATTGCGGAATCCACCCGTACCCGGTTCCTTGGTAATGACTAGACCTGACATGGGATAGCTAACTGCTTCCGCAGAACATTCCACGAAGTGGAAATCACTCGTCGCCACATTGGTTTCATCGATTAAGGCAATGCGCCCAAGTTCCGGGCATAGCTTGTAGCTCACAGAAAAACTTTGGTCACCAAAACCGGAGAGGTAGTTGGCCCGATCACCAGGGCCTAAAATAGTCAATTCCTCTGCCGAGGCACTCACTTCTTCAACACCATATTGAGCAGCGATTTCAGTAACCGCAGTCTCAAAGCCGGCGGCCAAGTCTGAAGGGTTTAACTGGCTGTCAAGTACGATAAGAAAGCTATCTCCATTTGTAATCTCTTCCTTGGGAAGAGTAAGAGCCAAATTACTAGAAAATCCGTAATAAACTGCATCGAGGAGCTGGTTTTCTTCGATAGCTTCTAGCCCCGAATAGATCCTAATGTGCAGTGGGCGCATCTCGTTATTTCGCGGAAGAATCGTCAAGTTAATGCTTTTGGTATTCGTATAGCCCATCAAGCGACCATCCAGAATTTCGGATGCATGTTGATCAGAGAATTGAATGGCCATATCACCAGGGATATCAGAGGCAGGGCAGTGTTCTCTACCATCAAGGTCCACCAGCAGGGCGGCGTTGTCTTGTGGATCAAATAATTTCGGGTCCGAGGAGCTTGTACAGTAATCAGGACTCTTAACTAAAACTTGATATTGGCCAATATCCTCACTTAAAGGTAGGGGGAAAACTGCAACGATCCCAGTGGCATCCGTGAGATGGAACACGGGTCCAAATTGCGGAGCTTGCCAGACATGCACAACGGCGCCATTTTGATAAAGCAATGGGGTGACTCTCGCATCCGCGACCGGCTCCCGCTCCGAATTCATAACGGAGATTGGTCTCATACCAACGGGTGTCAGTTCAATCTTGCCCACTTCAAGAAATCCTCCTTTCCAAAGGGAGTTCTTTGCTACGGTGGCCATGCCCTGATGATAATGGACCGTCCCGAAAGTTTTGTCTTCTGGATTATAAAGGCAATCAAAGCGAATCATGGCCATCGTCTGTTCCAAATGCCGGCTATTCGATAGCTCATCCATCGTTGGGATGTCTGCGGCAAAGGTCGTAAAATTTAGCACTTCGGAGCCTAAAAAGTCCTGGTGTAAATGGTCGAGAGTCACAACGAATTTAAAGATTCCATCTTCATTGACACTCAGATCATTGGCCTTGCTTCGTAAACCATCTAATCCGATGATGTTGCACTGCACTTTGCTTGGATCAAGACTTAGGCCCTCGCCATAGAGTTGTCCGGAAATGACAAAATCTGACTCGACGACATTGACATCTTCAGCTTGTGAACAAGAATGGAAGACACCCGCTGAAGCTAGAGCTAACGCCGACAGCCAAAGCAGTTTTATTTTTGGGCCAGAGAAAGGCATAACAAACATGTGGTGATTTCAACCTCTATGCTTTCCTAGTCAATTTCACATAACGAGATTGGTCAGTTGATAGACCGGCAAAGGCGTTGCCAATTCCTTTCTTTTCGGCCAAAAACCTAGCGACTCCCATTTGCACGTCGCTGGCGTTGGCAGGTGCCACAAGGGCTACCCCAGCACTATCGACCAAACCACCCGATGCCCAGGGGCGTGCAGCAGCATCGCCTCCAGGATTAACCAACATGGAGCTGGTTTGAGCATCCACATCGGAGGGATTTGAGTAGAGTTTATCATCAAGCATACCAGGTCCTTTGGGACCCATAACTAAGGCAAAGCTGGTCTTTGCATCTTGCATGGTCTCACTGCGCCCCCCCTCAGAATGAACCATCACGAGGATTTTCTTCCCAGCGGCAATTTTTTTGGCCAAAACGTTTAGTCCCATTGCCAGCTGGCGCATTCCCTCGATATAGGAGTAGGCGCGGACGGGGTCCTTAGGGCCATTGATATTTGCCGTATCAAGAGCGCTGCCATCCAAATCGGTAACGTTCAGAAATAGCGAAAAATTTCGTAGGGGTTGTCCTGGCATTTCTGAGGCTTCCGCAACGTATTTGCACTGACCCAGGAATTCGCTGGTGGGGGCGACGCCATCGC
>JBIKVD010000265.1:0-6223 GCA_044357055.1 Oligoflexales bacterium
AATGGCTGGCGCTTAGGATCCTTCCATAGCTGGCAGTGGACCCATGAAAGCAAAGACTATACTCATTGGTTTGCCGAAGCTGCGAAATATAGCGAGGCAAAGAACTATTTCGCGGCCTATTTTCATGCTGCTATTGCTAGCAAATTACTAGAAGCGTCCCCCTACATGAAATTTGCGGATCAAGAGCCGCTGGCGAAATTTAAGGCGGAACTTTTCCCAACAGAAGAGCAATTACTCGCAGCTTTTAAGGGCCTGGGGCAACTGGAAAATCTTGGCTACGTAGGCTCTTCGCTTTCCGATGGTGGGATCGGTCTGGTGCTTCGCTTTGCTATCACAGAGGAACTCTCCTCCATGGCCATGCGAACAGACTGCGAAGAAAAGGCAAAGCGACTGCTCGCAACCGCAGGATTGGAATTTTTACAAGGCGTGCGCTGTAGCTACAATTTGCCGAAGGACCCCCTGACAAAGGATGGCAGCTTCGGGAGTCAGTATTTCCCACGGGCCCCTGTGCCGGGCAAAGCAAAAGCTCAGCGTTGAGCGAAGGAACAATTTAGGTCTGCTCCGATGATCTAAGCGCGATGTCTTAAGAAGGGTAGCTCCTACGGGTTTTGGCTTCCAACGTATGAATATTATTCAACTCCTTAGGGAGTCGTGAAATGGTATTTCATCCCGTACCCGAAATAAGAACAGCTGGCATAATGTATGGAATTGCCTGCTTCATAAAGAACAGCTGGGCGGCAATTACCTGCATCATTGCTATCCAGATCCAACGGAGAATCCCATTCTCCTGAAGCAAGAGCCTCTGTAACCGACCAGAGCTCTCTGATGTCTGAGACAAAAACAATCATCGCCTTACCATCACTATTGAGAGCCAGGCGACTGCTTCTGACTCCAGCACCTGCATCGAAATCCATTGCAGGAGCTGACCATATCGAAGTTCCAAGGTCGAAAGAGTTAAAACCCCGGCCTGCAAGTAGGGCTATTCTGTCTGGATCAGCCACGAGGTCAAAACCTTGCTCAAAATCATTGAGTTCAGGATTATCAGAGGCCAGTATACTTGTTAACGAGTTAAAGGATGGTGTGCTTGCACTATTGTTGTAGGCTTTGATGACAAGCTCTCTTTCTGCCTGAGAATTGGTATAGGAGTAGGCCAAGTACATATTGGCATTGATAGAGTCGACCAACAGCTGAATGCTCATGTTTTGCTGATCGCCTAAGATTCCTTCGGTTTGCACTGTCGGAATTTGCCCCCCTTCCAGTTTGAAGTACTTTATCTCTTTATTCAGGTTCTCATCGGATTGCAAATATACCACATGAACAGCAGAGCCAAACGCACGGGCGGAAACAACCTCAATTCCTGCTGATAAATCTTGTCCAGCAAGTTCAACCGGTGAGGAGTTTACATAGCCAGCGCTCCAAGTTTGTCCATCTGCGCTCTTGGCAAACCATCCGGGAGCAATAACAACGAGATTGGCACCGGCCGCAAGCAATCGCATGCTTTGATTGGGCTCAAATTGATCAAAAGCATCTGGTCTAAAGTGACCCCATTCCCAAGTGCCGCCGCCAGTTGGTTTTCGTGCCATAAGCCCATCTCTCGAGAGCAAATAGATTTTGCCCCCAAAGACCACCATGTCAAGGGCCTGTTCCCCAATAGCGTTAGCTGCGGTAGCCCCTACTATGGGCAAAGGTTGTTGGGTAGGCGGCGTAATCCAAGTTACACCGCCATCTAAGGTTACAAGTTCCTTTTGTGAGATGCCGTACGGATCATTATAAGCCCTATATTGGATGCGCGCCATTCCATCAGCTTGCGCAAATAGGATTTCTTGATCGTGGAGATCATTGATAAGGACTTCCTTTTGCCAGCTGGCCCCATCGTTTATGCTATGCCAAATACTGAGAACTTCTGGACCCGCGCGATGGTGATCGAAGGCAAGGAGGCGGATAATACCTGTGTCAACTGTGAGTATTTTCCCACGGTTAGGACTACTGAGGTAGTAGTCACCGCCTGGGGCAGGTATTTCAACTCTTGCATGGATCCATTTCGGATCAACGGCGGCAGTATCTGGTAGTCGATACAAGTTACCGTTGCTAAACAGCGCAATTTCCGTTGCCGTTTTCAGCAAATGGGTTTCATTTTGGTACAAATTAGGAAGTTCAAAGTCCTCTTGAGGATAGTTGTCGCCCTGATTGTTTTGCTGCACTTGTGCTACTGCAAATAGGAAAGGCTGGTCGAAGGTGATTCCATTGTCAGTACTGCGCATAACATGAATCTGGTTGCCATTGGAGGAGTCAGTTTGAACCAATAAAGCGACTTCACCTACGCTGTTGCTTGCCATTACATAGCTCACATAATCGCCCGAAGCGACCGCGCTTGGGTTGTTCCAAGCGTCAAAATCATCGAATGTAGTGTTGGTCAAGAAGCTGAGCTCTTTGGTTTCTGGCGTAGAGTTGATGGTTCTAACATAGCTGATTTTTACTGAGTCTGGGGTGGCATGTACGATCCGAACAAGGCCTGCATCTTGCTGGCAGTTGCAGTCACTAGAAACAACATGGGTCGAGAATGGATCCACACCATCTTTATGGTAGAGGTAAATTTTAGTTTCAGTGTTGACCTCGTAAACTGCCAGTACGGCTATGGTAGTGTTGCTTTTATAGATATCAAGCTGAATGGGCGGGCCTGGGACATCTGCGTCACTAGCGATTATGGGAGTTGAATCGTCCAACTGCCAGGTTGAACTTGAATAGGTATGAAGTCTGAGACCGTTCGTCGGGTCGGGATCGAATTTGGCCACCCAGGTATCCCCATTCGGGCTGACAAGGCTTGCGACTTCACTGGAGCTGCCAAAAGTGAAAGAACTAAAATCATCGCCTGACTTTAGGATGTGCTGGGTAACAGGGTTTGTCGGGGAATAATTTATTATCAAGCTCTGCTCCCAAGTATGGTGAAGCGGCGGATCAGCATAATTTCCTGCCTTGTCCCGGACCTTGACACAAAGCAAATAGCTAGGTGAAGTTGGTAGTCCGAACCAATCATTGCTAACAGCTTGATCACCACTAGCCCCATCAAGGGTGATGACTGGGGGCGGATCGGTCTTATCGATGGCTTGATTTAGAAGTACAGAATAGTCGCGATAGTTTACGCCCTGACAGGTTTGTTGTTGGGTAGGATATTTGATGATCCAATGTTTGTAGGCATAGGCTCCTTGCCCAGAAACCGTGATAGCGAAAGAGTCACCACTAGTGTTAGTAGGAACTCCGTTAAGTGCTGTTTGTCCGGGAGGTGTTAAATCTCTTATAAAAGGAACCGTGGTGGGCAGTGACTGGATGCTCCCTTTGCTATTCTTTGACCAATAGCAGAGTTTATAGCCTCCCTCTTGCAGCTGATTGATCGGAGTGCTTGTGAGAGGATTCCCCGGTGCCAAAGGCTGCCAAGCCCCTGTCGGAGCTGTTGGGCAAGTTTGGGCCGAGGTGACTGTCTGCACAGCATAATCGGTGACATCACTACTTGTCGTCAAGGCAACAATGGGTTGCGTACTATCAAAATAGACCTGAGAGAAACCAAAACTCATGCCCGGTTCATCCTGGGCCGTGGTATTGGTAGATGCTCCGCTTGTGCTAGAACTACGAGAGATTTGCAGCAATAGGGCATTGCGATTGGTTTCGATGCCTCCATCTATGGGTGGGGTATAAGTGGTGACAGGCGCCTTGCCATCTACGATGACATTTGGTGCCGTAGCCACCACCTGTGCTGCGCTAGCAATAGAGGAATTGGCGCTCGTCACAATTTGATTTGTCAAAGTTGGTGACAGGTTATTATCCACAGCAGCTTTTTGCAGACCCTCCAGTGATTTGTTGGCGACTTGCTGGACGAAGGTGGTGCTGGCTCCACTATTTTTTGCAGATTCCACGACTTTGGTTGTGACCTGGGAAGCAATTTTCGAGATGGCTTCATCCGAACCAGCGTATTTGATGACGCTATTCATGGTTCCAACCACAATACTTTCCATAGATTGGGAAATTTGCTCTTCATCGTAGTCCGTTTTCATCATGCCTTGACTTAGGCCTGTCGCGGCTGAACCTGCAACGACCTCCAAGGCGTCGATGCCTTTTGCGCTAGCGCTCTTGCTGACGCTACTGACAGCCACTTGGGATACCTCGTTCATAATACCGGCAACTTCCTCGCCAGAGACGTGCATGTCTTTTAAACCACCAGCCACCGCAGAAGCCATAGCCTGAGAAATTTGCGCCATCTCCTCCGAAGATGAGGACTCTTGCCCAAGGTAACCAAAGAGGCCATCCGTTACCGAGAGGATAGCGGCCTTACGCTTGCTCTCATCATTTTGGACACTCGGTAGTTTGCCCAAGGAGACAAACGCTTGCGAGGTTAGTTTTTCTAATAGTCGTGAGAATTTGCTTTGGGAATTCAATAAACGTAGCTCGGCTTCAAAAGCTGACACATCAATTGCCAAGAGATCAGTGGTGACGTGAGCAACTTCTTCCTGCGAAAAACCCGCTTCCTGTAGTTTGATTCCGATGGCTTCTACAGCGGCGCCCTGCTGGGTTTCCAATGCAAGGGTATCTTCACTCTTAACGGGTGCGGCCTGCTTTTCCGAAGACTTACCCGATTGAAAAAACATACCACATGAATTTAGAACAATGCATAACATCAGAGGTAAAAGGATGGGCATTTTCATTGCTGCTCCGAAGGGCATGTGTGTACTCGGCTTTTTAGAAGTAATGGTATGAATTCGGCCAATAGGAATAAAACTTTACGGTGGGTTGGTTTCCAGCTCTAACTGACTGATAATATTTAAAAATTATATAAATATGGAGGAAAGAAAGTAGTAAGCGACTTGAAAAGTTGCTTTGGTTTTCTTTAAGATTTTTAAACTGACCCCTTTCATTGTTGCTGCCGCGATGGGTTTGATAGGCGGACGCGGTTGTGATACCAGCGGTAATTCGCTAACTAAGCCTCCAAACCGCCGGCTGTTTTTAAAGTCTACCAGGTTTTCCTGGACTGGGTCTTGAAGTTATCTCGGACCGTGGCCCTTTGACCCACGATGCAGGCACGACGACTTCTGTAAGTCGTATGCTTTAGTGCCGTCGCGCTTATCATTAGAGACAAATCGCAGGATTGGCACCGCTGCCCCCAAAGCCGCTCGCACATTGACTCAAGCTGCCGTTTGAGCAATTCAGAAGGTAATTGACATTGCCACTAAACCCTTTGTTTTCATTGATGCACAGCGCACCATTATTGCTGCCGAAAAAATTCTGACAGCGGCGCTGCCACTCTGGAACTTCCGAAGAGGAAGCTGACCGACATGCCTGCTCACAAAAATAGATTTTCGTGTTCCCGCTGGTGTTGTACCAATTTGCGACCGGTTGGCAGGCGCCGAAGTTGGCAAATGGACCGACGTTAGGAACTTCCAGACTTCCTGTTGTTGCACTGCCAATCATTAATTCGAATACAGTTCTATATGGACAACCAGACAACTGAGATGCATCACTCTGTGCCTCATTGCTGTTGGAACAGGATAATGACGAATATCTCAAGTACTCATTCGGAACAATTCAAGTTCATTCGGAACAATTCAAGTTCCATTTTGCGACTCGAACGAGAGGTGTAGCTTATGGATTTACCACTGTTTCCGTTTCAAGGATGGCATTTCGCGTCATTCACATGCCGCTGTAATCAAGGGTATTACATGGGAGTTTGACTCCCAACTTGAAATTTTTTTGAATTCCTGGACCTAAAGAATCATACCAGGAAGGTTTTTGCAGATTTCGAGTCCGGCAAGATCGTCAGACAAGTAAGTCTCGTTAGATGTAGGAGAATAAGTTATGCCTTTGGCTAGGTGTCTTCCAGGAAAAATTGCTAACGAGGGTAGGGTTAGCTTTGTGCGAGATATCCAAGATGTTCTTACCCGCGGAATCGGCGGCAAGATAAGCGAAATCGCCATTGATAGCCACCCCCCAAGTTGAAGTTGCCGCTACATAAGTTCCACTTGTCACTTATCGGCGATATGCGTGAAAGTGCCATCAAGTGCAATTCCTAGCGCTCGATTTTGATTGTGTCGAGATCGGTATATGACGCGGCAGTATCCTTAAAGGTAACGGTTGGGATTCTGCAGTCACTAAAATGGGTGTAGTTTTGGTTGCAGGTATTTGTCTGGCTTCTAATTCTGGATTTGTTCCGGCATTTGCATTGTCCTTTGCCTTTCGT
>JBIKVD010000266.1:0-6192 GCA_044357055.1 Oligoflexales bacterium
GGCGAGGTCGGTAGCGGTGGAGCAATGGCCCTGTCGGTATCAAATAAAGTGCATATGCTGAAGTACGCCGTATATTCGGTCATCTCGCCCGAAGGTTGCGCCTCCATTTTGATGAAGGATGCGACGAAAGCCGATCAGGCAGCCAAGGCACTGAAAGTAACTGCTGACAGTGCTTTGCATTTAGGAGTGATTGATTCTATTATTGCGGAGCCAGAAGGGGGAGCTCATCGCAATCATGAGTTAACCGCTGCAGCCATTAAAAGACGAGTTCTAGAAGATCTCACCGAACTCGCCGCACTGGATGAATCAGGACTTCGGACCCAGCGAATCAAAAAATATCTGGAAATGGGCCCCGTCGGAGAGAAGAGCGTCTAAGGATTTTGGATGTCGACTGAACGTACAAGAGAAACATCTTCCAAGGTTGTCGCCATTGATGGGCCTGCGGCTTCTGGAAAAAGCTCTCTTTGTAAGGCCGCGTGTCAGCAGCAGGAGGGCTGGTATCACGTTAGCACCGGGATACTATATCGTGCCTTTGGTTTTATTTTGCTGCGCAATGAAGTCTCATTGCAGGATCTCCATGCCGTTTCTCATCTACTCGTGAAATTTGTTGCAGATTTAGAGTGGAGGTTTCAGGAGGGAACCTTATATTTCCAAGGCGAGAACTTGACAGAATATCTCTCGACCAATCAAGTAGCGAAGGTAGCCTCCCAAATAGCAGAGCTGCCTCAGGTGCGCGAAAGCTTGAAGCCTGTGCAACGGTCGATCGTGCGGGATCGCCCGGGAGTTTATTTAATTGATGGGCGAGACATCGGCACTGTCATATTTCCAGATGCGGATCTAAAGATTTTTCTAACGGCGGATTTGCAAGTGCGGGCGAGACGCCGTTGGGAGCAGCTGACGCGATATGAGGAGGAAGTGGGTCCGTTAACTGCAGATTTGGGAAAACCCTTAAGACACCGTGACCTATCGTCCATCATGGAAAGTCTGGCAACGAGAGACTATCATGATTCCCATCGGAACATTGCCCCCCTACGAAAGGCGGAAGAAGCCAAGCTTCTGGATACCTCAAATTTGGACTTTGATCAGTCAGTCATTGCTTTGATTCATCTCATCAAACTGAATTTGAAAAACTGTCCTAAAGGATAGCTGTCAATTGAATCGCGATCTCATTTTCACCTGGGTCGACGGCTATGGCTGCCTGTTCAAAGCTTGGCGGTCCAAAAGAAAAGGGAGGATTGTTGGAAAATCCATAGGATTCTGTCGGTATTCCCAAGGCTCCAAGTGTATTCAGTTCGTTATCCATATTTTCATCATGGAAACTAGAAATGGCGATGGTGTCCGCAGATAAGGGCAGCTTAACGGTCACCTGCAGAGTCACATCCTCGAGAAGGTGGCATTGGGATACGAGAGCGTTCTCAATCTGATCGGGAAACGACCCCGGATCTGCGAAGACGAGAAAACAAAGCTGACCTTTTGCTGTTTTCAACCCGTCAAAAACAAGATTTAGAGTTATAGGCTCGGGATCGGAATTAGAGGCTAGCTCCCCCGGAACTTGATCTATAGCTATGACATCGGGCTCAGCCTTTTTTTCTTGCTCGCCTTGTCCTGATTCTGTTACCGCTACTACATCTTTTGTTGGTGAAAGTTGGGCTCCGGGTTCTGTTTCTAAAAGGGGGGTACTTTCCTTTTCCAAAGATTCTTCAGACCTTTCCGTTGTTATTTCTATGGCTTCGACGTTTGCACCGCAGCCAAACGACAAGAGAACTAGCAGCGGACCCATTGATGAAAATTTCATAGCCTTGACTCCTTCTTCCTGAATGCAGATAATGGTAAACGATTTGAACGATTATTAAAAGTAAAAAACGGGTTTTGGCGCAAATATGTTTAGACTGATGAATGTTTTGATTGTTTTAATGGCGGCATTGCCAGTGGTGTCATTTCTCCATGGCGCTGAATTGGACCTTTCGGGAAAAAACGCGAAATTTCAGAATGTCAGCATTGCTCTATTGGAAAGCCCTGCCATTTTTCGTCCTTCTTTAGGCCAGGGTGCCCATATAACCTTTGAAAACTCCGTGGCCTTTTTGCCCGAATTGCCGAAGCCCCTAAACTCCGATTCTGATGTGGAGCCACCACGCTTTTTCTCATTGCCTAAGCTTCAGGGGCAGGTCAGCAGAGGTGCCTGGACTCTCAGCGCTTGGGGAGGGAGCGTCAAGTCAGAGTTCTTAGGAGGCTGGAATGAAGACGGTCTCAAATTTGCACAAAACGGACTGGGTGCTGGCGCCATGCACACGAGTCAGCTATTTGGAGGCAGAGGGCTCCTGTATATTCCCCTCTCCTACCAATATCGCTGGGGTAAGGTTCAGGGGGGATTAGTCCACCGGGACGTGGAATCCCTTTTGGAACATCAAGCAAGTCTATGGCAATTAGGGATGGGAATGGCAGATCAGGCTACGGGAATTTGGGGCAGTGTCGATTTGCAAGGCAAAAAGTCACAGTCGCGCCTTCAATTGGGGGAGGATGGGTCTTTGGCTTTGACCTCATCCCAACAAACTTTTTCTCATGGTGCCGCGGGGGTTGCCTATCAAGTAGCCGTGGGCATTCGTTTGGGCACCAGCATGGATTTAGGAGTCAGTGAGATTTGGAATCCAGGAAACTATTTTTACCCTCAGATTCTTTTAGCGTACAATTTCTTTTCTATCGGTCGGGAACCTTAGCCGGAGAAACAAACTCGGGGCAATCGCAAAGGCTCTTTTAGGTATCATGGTGCAGCATGCGGGCGAGCTGTGGAGGTCAATGGATGCTAATTTTGAGAAAGATTCTCTTGCTCATAGGGGGTGCAATCATGATAGCTGCGGGTTCACAAAAGGAGGGGAAATATAACATGCAACTGGAGGAAAAGCAGATTCGAGCTAAATTGAATGAGCTCCAGTATAAAGTTACCCGAGAAGATGGCACCGAACCAGCGTTCAAGAATGCTTATTGGGACCTGAAAAAGCCGGGCATTTATGTTGATATCCTCTCTGGCGAGCCATTGTTCAGTTCGCTAGATAAATTTGATTCAGGAACCGGTTGGCCTAGCTTTAGCAAGCCATTGGTTTCCGAAAATATTGTTCTTAAGAAGGATCGGAAATGGCTAATGGTGCGTACGGAGGTGCGCAGTCGTCATGCCAATAGCCACCTCGGGCATGTCTTTGACGATGGACCAGAGCCAACAAAGCAGCGGTATTGTATGAATTCTGCGGCGCTAAGATTTATTGCTTTGGAGGATATGGAAAGAGAAGGATACGGAGAATTTGTAGGGCTATTTCATCCGAATAAATAAGCTACCAAGGCACCTATGATTCCGATTTGGTTGTATCACTTAGGTTCCTTGGATTCGATGACCCGTCACAGTCTCTTCTCACAGTCTCTTCTTCCTTCTACGGCAGCTCATCCCCTAACATGTTATTGACCTGTTTCAAACATTAACGGGGTTTCTGGCGTAGGCATCTTGCTTGAGTCGTCATCTTCTGCAACGTTTTCCAGTACGAATCTGGATTGTCAAATTGACGCAAACAGGACACTATTGAAAAGGACTGATTTCTAAGTTTTTAGAAGATCAAAGAAATAAGCGGAGATTCACAATGGGAGCTCGGACCATCTTCATTGGTGACGTGCATGGCTGTTATGCCGAGCTTGACACGATGCTCGATAAACTTGCGTTATGCCCTGGCAAAGACCATTTGATCTATTTGGGTGATTTAATCAATAAAGGGCCTTCTAGCTTACGTGTTTTGGAATTGGCGGCACGCTACCCAGCGCGCTTTATACTCGGGAACCATGAGTTAGCTTTTTTGCGGGCGGTTAAGACGGGGACCATCCCTAGTAAGGCCAGTCTATTGCAGGTTTTTCGCGAGATTCAAGGTGAACTCCCTCGATGGATTCCTTTTTTGGAAGCCTTTAAGCCCTTTATCGTCACCAAAAAATATCTCGCCGTTCATGCGGGGATAAGGCCTGATCTTCACCCAAGGGAGACGCCCATCCATCAGCTTTGCACCTTACGTACCTGGGACGGATTGGGTAAAGATCTGCAGAATGAGCAAAATCCACCGTGGTATTCCTTCTATCGTGACCCAAAGCCGATCTTTTATGGGCATTGGGCAAAAAAAGGCTTAAATCTGCGGCATAACTCCTTTGGCTTGGATTCCGGTTGCGTCTATGGAAAGAGCCTGAGCGCTTATATCCTTGAGGAAAGGCGTATCGTTTCCGTGCCGGCAAGGAAAGCTTATTGCGCTATTGATGTGACATAGACACCGTGTCCTGTTCCCTGCTCATTCGATCGATCGATTGATAAAACAATACATCTGTGTTAAATTAGAACAAAATTCATATATATTATTTTGTTGGTAGGACATGCACGTTACTACTTTTTCTCTGGTTTCCTCATGCTTGCTTCCTGCACATTGCAGCCACAAGCGGATTCTATAAGTTTTTCAAACGCGAAGTTAAAGAAGAGTTCTGCAATCCAAGAACAATTTACTATTCCCTTCGATGATGTGTCCGGGATCGCCCTGAGGCGAGGTGTGGGTGGGGTAGGTCTGGAGTTGATTGCAGTCAGTGACAAAAGTTTTTCGCTAGCGATGAATCCGATTTCTGAATTCCCCGATAGCCTGGAGTTTGAGTTTAAAGAAATTTCGGGGACAGGACTCTAATTTTTTGGCGGGCAGGATCGCAGCAACTGGGAGGCGGTGGCAAGCGATAGCACAGGGAATGTGTTTTTGCTGGAGGAGGATCCGGGCGCTGTTTATGTCTTGGACCGCACGCTATCGAAAGGCCTCAATCGAATTCAACTAAACATTACCGCTGAGCACCCTTTGCGCGAGGATTGGGATAAGGATAGCAATAGCCGCGGTGAGGGTTTTATTCTTCTGAAAAGCGGACATATTCTCGTGGCAAAAGAAAAAGAGCCCCCGGTATTTGTGGAATTCGGACCAAGTGCCGACTCACCGCAAGGCCTAATTGATGAAAAGGGGGAATCTGCAGCTGTGGGGCTGGATGACACTTTCCCACTACCGCTTCAAAGAGATACAGTGTTTGTTGCCCTAAAGGTATGGACAGTCAATGGACCCTTTCTGTTAGATGGCGACTTAGGTGAAATCGCATTTGCTCCGGACGATTCCTTGTTGCTATTAAGTGATCAATTGCGTTCTATATTTATGGTCCCTGACAAGAAGCAATTTCAACAGGACAGCGTCGAGGTAAGCGAAATGTCTGGGCTTCCTAAGGAGTTAGGTAAGCCAGAAGGTTTGGTTGTCACACCTTGGGGGCAAGTACTCATCGTGGTGGACAACCATCCCGTGAAAAAAAGAGAGACTAAACGAGAACCTAATCTATTTCTTTTCAATGGCCTTTAGGGCGGGGCGGAGAAGAGCTTAGAAATCATAAGCGCGGAATCGGCCCCTACATCCATTCTTAACCCAGATGCTGCCTGAGTTCAGGATGCCGAAATCTTGGTTTTTAACGCAAGAACTTTGGCTAAACTGGGCTAAGATCTCAACATTCAAAGTTGGTATGCTCGTCGAGCAAACCTGATAGCCCATATTGTGGCTTTCACAAATTAGGTCTTCGAATCGCCCAAGACCAGTCTGGGGTTCCTGAGGATTATGAGTGATATGGAATGTGGCCCTGCAGCCATGATTGACCCACAGGCCTTTTCCAAGATCTACACCCCAGCTCTTACCCTCTTCACAGTTGCTATTCGAATGCTTCGTAACCAAAACCGCGCTGTGGATACGAGCAAAGGGACAGAAGTTGAATTGATACGCATGACTTTCGCATCGTAGCTCATGGACAGGGCTTGGTGGCGCCGGGATATTAGGGACCTTTTTGATTTTAAAGATACCGCGGCAGCCGCGATCTACCCAAATCCGGTCAGAGAAGAAACCAAAAGTATCACCCATGGTGCAAGCGGAGATTGACAGTAACTTGACCAACTGCACATCTTCCACTTTTCCATCGATACGACAGCTGTTGTACTTGAAGTCGACACTTTCACAGATGATTTCATCTGGTCCCAGAGGTGGGTACACGACGACTGGGGGTTCGGGGGGCGGCATGGATTCACATGGAATAAAATCGAGATCAATGGCGATCCCTAAAGCTGCATCCTGACTGTCCAGCGCCATATAGGAGAAGCCACCGATGCTTGCCGCC
>JBIKVD010000268.1:0-6178 GCA_044357055.1 Oligoflexales bacterium
ACCCTCATTCATGAAGTTGCCAGCAGTGAAGTCGGCCTTGATGAGGCCTTTTTCGAGTTTATTGAAGCCGAGCAGTTCAGAAAAGCAAACGATCAATACCGCGCGCTGTCGCCCGCTGAACAACAACCGATCCGAGATCGGACCTTGGCTTTTGTGAAAGTTCTACACGAGCAAGCAGAATTCCGTACTCCTCCTTTATACATTCCCGAAGTGATGAGATTTTTCTCTTTTATCGGCACGCAGCCCATGGAAATGGTCGATAAGCTAAGCCGCATTTTACGCATCAAAGCTGGAAAATACGCCATCCACTATCGCCGTGGCGATCTCAAGCCACAAACCAGGATGAGCATGGTCAAAGATCTAGCGCGCATTTTATTCGAAGCCGAAAGGGAAAGATTTCCGGAATTAGGTCCCTATCAGGAAAATACGGCTGTCTTTGAGCAAGTCTTTTTTTCCGCAAGCCTTCTGGTACCAAGAAATATGCTCATGGAAGAACTAGCCAAAATTGACGTACGCAAGAATCTTATTGCAGATCTAAGTACGCTCTTTTGGGTACCAAAGTCTCTCCTAGGATATCAGTTACAAGACCTGATTCGCAGTGGTAGTGGGACTCACAAGTCTGCACCTGAGCTATCCCGCCCCGCTACACAGACTCTCTCTAGCATTGCTTAGAACAAAGCCTCTTTGACCTCTTACGCGAATGACAATAGCCTCACCTTTACCCGGTGGGGCTTTTTGCGTATGATTCCTGGGTATTGTCACTTATGAACTCAGCAGGAGAACGACTCATGAAACAAATTCCATCCCTGCGACCTCTAGGGTTGTTGTTGTCCTTGTGCTTCCTGGCAGCAAGTTGCGCAACGGACGGCAAATATTTTAAATCTGAGATTTCCTGGATCAAAGAGGGTCAAACAACCCAAGACCAAGCGCTCTCAATGCTAGGAGAGCCCTACTCCATCGGCAATTCCTCTGGATCTCCCACCTGGACTTACGGGTACTATCGCTACCGCTTAATTGGCAAAAGTTATACGAAGGAGCTCAAGTTCTACTGGGATGAAGGCAAAAAGGTAAAGAGCTTTTCCTTCAACTCCAGTTTTCCTGAAGACAAGGCTGCTGTCCTTCCCAAGAGTAGCGCAGTGAGGCCGGGAGAGTCTTAATTCGGGGCCACTGCGAATTCTATCAGAAGCTACATTCAAATGACTCAATCACCTTAGTCCAAAGTCGTCAGCAATTGCTCAAGAGCGCGACCGACTGCCGCCCTACCCGTGCCGGCAAGACCTTGGCGCCTTTCCACGGCAAACTCAAAACTTAGCTGAGACCAATAATCCGCCGGAAGATGCCTACGGATGTCCTCGGAAAGCTGCTCTAGGGCCAATTGATGAATCTGCACGCCCCGCTTATCGGCAAGTTCAACCAACTGGGCCACCATGCGATAGGAATCCCGAAAAGGCAGGCCCGCTGAACTTGTTAGAAAATCCGCAACTTCCGTCGCTAAAATATGACCGCGTTGCAAAAGCAACTGAGCTCTCTCTTCATCGAGCCCCATTTCCGCCATAAAACAGGGCAGAATACTCACGACCTCGTGAATCTCGCCATGAACCATTAAGAGTGTCTTCTTAAGCTCATGAAGCTCACTGCCATAGCTTAAAGATACTGACTTAATAAGATGGGAACCGCTTTGGCACAAACCTATAATCCGACTCACACGCCCACGGGACAACTCAAGAACGTCCGGATTGCGCTTGTTCGGCATCATCGAGCTGCCGGTGCTCCAAGCTCTAGGCAACTTAATAACGCCCACCGCCCCAGAGGAATAGAAAATCAAATCCTCGCAGAGGCGCTGCACATGAACAGACAGCAACTCAACAGCCTGCAAGTACTCCAATAGGAAATCCCGATCACTAACGCTGTCATAAGAGTTGGCTGAGGCTAAAGCAAACCCCAGGGACTCACAGAGCTGATGTTCGTCAATAGCTAAGGGAGTTCCGCTCAAAGCCCCGCTGCCCAATGGCATAACGCGCATGGCGCTGGCGGCCACCTGTTGCAAGCGGCCCAGATCACGATGAAAGGCCCAACCATGGGCCGACAAGGCGTGAGCTAGACGCACGGGCTGCCCATGTTGCATATGGGTCAGGCCGGGAATCAAAACAGATAGGTGCTGCTGACAAAACGCCACGAGTTTGGCAATCATCGGTTTCAGGCTGCCACCAAGCTCGTCAGTCATCGCTGAGACTTTTAAGCGAAGGGTCGTTGCAATTAAGTCATTGCGCGATCGTCCCAGATGGATCTTCTTGCCCAGATCGCCAGCGCGCTCTGTCAGATACCGCTCCAGATTCATATGAATGTCTTCGTCTTGGATCTGCCAAGGGAAAGTGCCGGCTGCAATAGCAGCTTTTGCCTCCTGCAACAGTTCCTCAGCGCGGGACATTTCTGCTTTTGATAGAACGCCCAAGCGACACAGTTCCCTGGCCCAAGCCACCTGCACACGTATCTCTTCACGATAAAGCTGGGCATCAAAAGCCACCCCCTCGGTAAATCGGAGGAGTTGCTCTTGACCCAGAGCATTTCGAGAGCTTGAAAGAGTGCCTTCCCTTGTACCGTTACCTTCCCTTGACCCGTTAGTCGTGCCGCTTGTCATCAGTCTTGACCCTTTAGGCGAGCATACTGACGACCTTCTTTGATGGCTTTCATCTTAATGGTACGGTAGAAGCCCTCGGCGGCTTTGTTCACTCCCTGCTTGTCTTCGGCAAAACTTACGAGTTGCATGTCATATAGCTGGTAGGGGGAATCTCGACCCTCAACAAACAACCGACCATTCCAAAGCTTCAATTGAATCTGGCCTGTTAACGTTTCTGTCGCTTGTTCAAAGTACGCTTGAATGGCCCTTGCGGTAGCGTTGAACCAATCGCCGTCATAGATAAGCTCTGCCATTTGCATGCCCAGGTTTCTAGAAGTATCCAGCAACTTACGATCCCAGCAGAGGTGTTTGATTTGTTTCGTGGCAAAATGAAGGATCGTTCCGCCTGGCGTCTCATAAATCCCGCGACTCTTGATGCCGTTAGCTCTGGATTCGACTAAATCAACAATGCCAATGCCATGCTGTTGTCCCAGTTCGTTCAAGGCTTCCAGAACCTCCAACCCAGACATGGACTTACCATTTAAGCCCGTAACATAGCCCCGCTCAAAATTGAGGGTCACAAAACTTGGGTCGCCGATTTTATTCATATTCTCCCAACCAGAGAGAATGGCTTTGGCCTGGTACGGTCCTTGTGGATTTTCCAGCTCACTACCTTCCGTCGAGCGGTGCAGGAGATTTTCATCAATACTGTAGCGATTGCGGCTAAACTCGTAGTTGAATCCTAAGCCTTTCAAGTAATTCTCAAGGTCCTCGCGCCCAGTATAATCCCACTCACGCCATGGAGCGATCGCGGTCAACTCAGGTGCCAGATAAGCCAAGGATTTTTCAAAGCGGATACCATCATTGCCTTTTCCTGTGGCGCCATGGGAAACAAAACGCGCTCCGACTCTTCGGGCACAGGCGGCAAGCTGCTGGGCAATCAAGGGTCTAGCAATGGCCGTTCCGAGGAGGTAATCATCTTGATAGATGGCTTGGGCCCGTATCATGGGGTTGATGAAATCATCAACGAAGGTATCGCGCAGATCTTCAAAGAAAAAGTCGACTGCGCCCAGCTCTTTTGCGCGCTTAGCAATCTTGGATTCGTCCTCAAGGTTGCCCAAGTTTGAACAGTAAGCAATCACTTCCATGTTTTTTTCTTTTTGCAGCCAAGGAATGATCGCTGAGGTGTCGAGACCACCAGAGAATGCCAAGACTACCTTTTCTTTTGCCATATCCGTCTACCTTCTTGATTTATGGGAATGAACGTTCCTTGCCTAAGGGGCGGAACAACCCCTTATAACGCGTACTTCTGTCATACTCAAGAGGAGCTTTTGACGAGAAAAAACCCAACGATCAGCTCATCAGGGCCTTTTCTTAAAGTCTGGGAGGGGCTTTAGCCAGAAAAAGTGTGGCCAGGCGCAAAAAGTGATTCTGGGACCCACATGGCAAGGACTAGGAAGATTTTGCTGAAAAAGCACAAGATCAAGGCCGCGAGGAAAAAATGAGGAGACATAACTTGCTGGTTAGGCGACGAATTTTTGACGAAGCGAACGCAGAGATTGTGCTTTTTCAGCAAAATCTAGGAAGCCGTCTGGCGCTTTTTTAGCCAAACCAAGGCCTTTTTTGCCAAAATCGGAAAAAGGCCGAGGGCTACAAATGAGAGCATCAACTCCCAAGAAAGAATGCCGGAGCCAGAACTCAATTTTGAAAGCTGGGTCCCCGCCTGCACATAAACCAGAGTTCCAAGGAGCATCCCAATCTGCGAGACCCAATAAAAAGTCCAAACTCTAATGGGTGTCAAACCCATGACCAAATTAACTGCAAAAAACGGGAAAATAGGCACTAAGCGGAGGGAAAAGAGATAAAAGGCACCATCTTGTTCTATCCCCTGGTTGATGGGCTTGAGGCGGTCGCGAAATTTCTGCTGGATGAAATCTCGCAGAAGGTACCTAGCCGCTAAAAACGACAGGGTTGCACCGACACTACTGGCAAAGGAAACGAGAAAAAGCCCTATCCACAAACCAAAAAGAGCCCCCCCCAGCAAAGTCAAGACTGCAGCGCCTGGAATACTTAACGCGGCGACCAGCACATAGGAAACAAAGTAGATTCCCATCGTTAAAACGGGCTGTTGTCCATAAAACTCTTGGAATTCAGACTGTTGAGTTTTAATAAATTCTAGGGTCAAATAGCGGCCGAGATCAAAATAAATGGATATACCGACCAATAGAATTAGACCTAACAACAAAGCAATCTTTTTCATCATCGGGGAAATCCTGCGTCGAAATTGCGTTTGACGCTAGTTTACCTAATAATCGCAATCTAGACCACGCCTAGCGCTTAAGCGAAGAGAAGAGGTCCCATTTTGGAGGAGTCATATAGATCGAGGATGGTGGAAAGAAGCGAGGCCTCTCGAGAGGAATCAAGAGCAGGAGGGCCGTGTCCCGCCGTCAGAATTTTTCAATCAAACCGTCTAACGGCTTAATTTTGGCCCTTAGCAGCATCCTTCTCCGCTTGCGCGAGGAGCTCATCGACCTTTTGCACCGTCTCAGATATCCAGGGCAAAAAGGCTGGGGCGTTGGTGTAAATTCCATACTTTAGGCATCGTGTGGACAGAGAAATTGTATCCTCGCTTAGGTCGGCGCCGTGGGTCACACCTGCCAGTTCCAAATCGCCATTCTTAGTAAGATACATTGGCCCGCCACTATCTCCGTGACACGCCGAATTGACGCCATCTCGGGACGCATAATGGATAAGTTTCGTGCTTTCGTCGACTTTGCTGATTTCAACTTGGGTCTCGAGTAACTTTCCAGATTTATTAACCTTATTAAGCCCTATGGTGCCGTACCCAGCCAGTTGTACCAGTTCTCCGACTTCAATCGCCTCTTGCTTGGCAAGGGTCACGGGTTGAAAAGCCTCTTTGGTCACAGGTTCCATTAATCTTATCAAGGCAATATCGTTGGATTGATCACCTCGATAATCGGGATGCAAGAGGGGAATACCGATCGAACGGTCTTGCTCCAGAGCGGGTAATACCCCTCTGCCAAATTCAACCTGAACAGCAGCCTTGGCTCTCGCATGATCCAAAACGCAGTGAGCAGCGGTAAGAACCCACTCAGCAGCAATATAGGTACCGGTGCAAAAGGAGTCCCCACGCATCGTCAACGCGACAGTATGCTTAGAGGCTTGTGTCCCAGGAAGGACAGCAACACCATTCACAATTTTAACCTCGCTGGTCTGGTTGTTGTCATTCTGATCTGCCTGATTGCCACAAGACGGCAACGCGAGAGCCAAGAAAAACAAGCATCGAATGTTGGCGGAAAGGGTTCGAACATCCCTACTGAGGAAACGACCACTGAGGAAACGAAACGGGGCACGAAGCGAAGATTTGTTTGACACTCAGAACTCCTATAACCCTGACTGGCCGTCCAGCCAAATTTAGATATATCTAACATTCGGCTTCCGGATCGTCAAGACGTATCCCGTCAATTCTGTGGTCAGTGATAGGAGTCGCCAGTTCTAAAGGCTATTTTTATTCAATAGCTCGATAGCTTGCCGCGAATA
>JBIKVD010000269.1:0-6177 GCA_044357055.1 Oligoflexales bacterium
TTCGTAAAGGGTTATAGGATGAGAAAGCTACTTATATGCGGAATTGTATTAAATGTTTTAGGTTGCCAGCCTCCCTCTGGCGAGGGTGCTAAGGTCAAAAACATTGAAACGAATGCTTCTCATCTAGCAGACCTTGTACCCTGTTCGGATAGGAATGCGGGGCTGGGGCTTGTTGAGCTTCCGACTCCAATCCAACACAGAGCCAGCTATACATTCTGGAAAATGATTAATGCTTCCGGTTGGGGTGGCATGACATTACCATTGTTCAAGCGCTATGAAAATATGGATTCAATTGTGGGATATGTTGACAAGGTCGTTGGTGTTTCTTACGTGAGTATTAGAGAAGACGGAGGCAAGCCGTATGCGGTTATCGATGGGTTTAATCTATGTGGTGACTTGGGCCAGAGTGAGTTTATTTATGGTGATTTCAAAGACTCCGTCAAGGTCCACAGCTGGCTTGGCAATACAGCTAAGTCTATTAATGTCACTCAGGACGAAGGCTTGTTGAAACTTTCCGTTCAAGATACCGAACTTGAAAACCATGACGCAGAAGCTGTGCAGGTAGTCAAAGCCAAATACGAAATCTATGGAGGCGAAAAGCCAATAGAGGGTGATCATCTGATGACCGCTAGTGGCGAGTTTTATATGATGATTCCCAAGGCACTAGCCAATCTGAACCCCAAGTAATCGCACCACTCCAAAAGCCTCTCGAAGCGCCAGCGAGTGGCATTAGCTCTTGGCAACAATCGATGCCATTGCAATTAACTCTTCCAGTATAGCCATAGAGAATTTGCCATAGACCCCTTACTCCGATCTACGACGTAATTTTTGCTGAGTTTCTCGGGTTTTATCGACAATCTCGTGGCCCTGGTACCTCCTGGCAAAAGTCAACTGGCACGCTGGGGTGGTGTCCTGGCGCCTAAACACCCATGCGAAAAATGATTACATTTAAGCCACAGATAAAAAAGCTTTCCAGTTTGGCAAAGAATGTAAGAAGGGCAGCTCCAAACCATTCTTGCATGTCTGCCGCACTGGTGAGGGAGAAAAAAATGCTCGTCTAAATTTCAAGATCGATGTTACCCATTGTGAGTACTGTGTCGGCATTTGAAGAAATTCTGTGTCGTAAACGATGGGGATAGCTTCCGTCGCTACTTGCATCACGTGGGCACATATCCCGCTCCGCCACCTAGGACTCCAGCGAGGAGTGAGGTCGCGAGTTCGACTTTGATCAAACTCCAGTTGGTTGACCATGTTGATGACTGCGCGACTGGGAGTAGTGAGCCATAAGCTGACGTGGGCTGACAGGTCATCCCCACCAAAGTGAATCCACCGCCTCAACGGTCCACCTGAGAGCCGTAGGCTACTGCATTGTCTTTTGATCCCATCAAAATAGGGACTGAAGCCTCTTGTAGCTTGCTTGACTGCCATGAATCCCAAAGAAAGGAACTTGTGAGAGTCCAAAGGGCGCTTTCCAGGTCATGGGTTGGGATGGGGCTAGTCCCGTTACGGTGCTTGAATACCCTACAGCCTCACAGCAGGAAATGTCCATCAAGTGATTTGCTGCCTGACATGCAGGCAGCCCCCAATCCATGGCATGAATACAAAAATAGAGGTAACGACCTGTGAGAAATGTGGAGGCATACTGCAGGCCATCTGTGCCGTGAAAGATCCCGACTCCAACCGTCGCTACCTAACCCATTTGCAACTTGACTATGAATGAACACTCCGGGCACCGCCCAGGCAATTGCAAGGGACATTCGAATTCGACCAAGCTACTTGAGTAGTCAATCAATGAGACAGGCTGGTAAAGGACTGCAGGCAGGTGTCTGCACGGATATGAGAACTATTGTCAAAAATGCACGTTTACCACGACATGGAGTGTATTTTGAAGTCTATCATCGCAGATTTTTTAGGGATGTTACGGAAATCCATGGCGACAAAGGTGTCTTTTGACTGATGAAGGCACGCAAAACCTTCTGGGCATTCAATAAGGTACATGCTTGAATGCCTTACCATCTTGCCAGACTACTCGCGAGAGGTTTTCAATGAACATTTTGTGAACGCCTTGAGCCTATATTTTGCCACTCTGCCTGCGGCTCAGCTATTAGATGTGACGCAAGGCATCTACCAAATTTGGGAGAACGGCGCACGGCAATTGAAGGATGCTGAAGCAAGTGATGCGCCTGAGTTCGTATTAAAGGCGATCGTGAAGAACGCAGCCCGCGCGACATTGGCGGCAACGGATCTTGGCGAAATTTATGGTGTTGGCTCTGATGCCTATCGCAACTCAATAAGCGCGCTCAATCAGCTGCAAGAGGAATATTCGCATCGAGTCCTCGCGGCAGAAAATCAGAGTGTAGCTATCAGCATTGTACGAGAATTTACCGCCAAGACCTCAGAAGTTTGAGGATACTCTGGTCAGCGCCATGCTCATGCCTTGGCAAGCAAGGGCAAAAATGTAAGCCAATCTACACAGCATAATTATATTCTATAGACACCGAAGTCAGCCATATATTTTTGCTGAGACAAAACATATCGACCGGAACTCGGATCTGTTCGGTAGAAGTTTTGAACATTGGCTGTTCATGGAACTGTCCGCCTATTGTTCTTGCCTGAACCTAAAAAAGCCTCTGGAGTTTTGGTGGCCAAGTGATAATTATGAAGTTGACTTCATCATCAATAACCGCGTCGCCATCGAAGGGAAGTCCTCGACCAAGATTTCAAAAGCGATCTGACTGGTATTCATGCGCTCAAAGAAGAGAATGTGCCGTTATCATTTTATATCGTCAGCCACGATCCCATGACATGGAACGCTCCTACATGGCAGAGAGCGGTTTTACGCACTCCTGCCTGAGCTGAGTGTCCGTCGGAAGGGGGAGTCTCACACCTCGCAGAGCTATTGCAATAAGAATTTTATCATTGGATGCGGAAACATGCAGGGAGCGAGTCTATCACAGGAGCCGTCGGGGTGGGGCCTCGCTTCGGTCGCGCTTAGGGTTGCGCGCTTTTTAATCTCCATTGGCAATATTTATTAATAGCACTACTCGCGCCTTTAGTCGGGCAATTTAGTTCGCTTGGTATATTGCCTTCACTTAAGGATCCAGAGAAACGAAAATCAATTAATCCGCTTAATGTAGAAAGTGGTGATAATGACAAATTCTTACAGCTATTCTCTAGACCTAGGCGCCAAATATTTGTCATTTGCGTGAAGGGTTGCAAGTCTTGAACGTCGATGCATTGAAGTGAAAGAGAATCCAAGTCATTTAATGAACTCAAAATGCTGAGTGCTTCTAGAGAACCTTCGTAATCAAGGTCTCTTAGATTCTTGAAATTTTCAAAAATCTCATAGTCGTATTTTGCTCCAGCAATTGACAATTGCTGCACTAAGCTTTCGCCATCAGTCTGATAAGTTAAATTAAATATGCAGCAGCCAGAATTATAATAGTAAGTGGGACCGCCGTGAAGCCAGAAAGTACTGAGATTAGTAGCTTGGGTCAGCCAGGAAATATCTATGCTTTTCTGCGGAATGTCGGTGGTCGCCTCTCCTGCCAAATACAGATCGAGATCAAATAGATAATGCAGCTTACCCAATGTCTCAATGTTTTTAATGTCATGATTGATGTCTAAACCAATTGAAATATCTGTCATAAACTTCGAAGCGATAAGGCTATTGAAGTCATAGGAGGAAGTATTGACCGGCCCGAACATGTCGGCACTTAATTTCATCAAATTTGGCAAATCTGCAAATACACTAGAGTCTTCGATTTGATAGCTATTTAACTCCAGCCGTCTTAAGTTGTTGTAGCCAACGAAAGCATTCTTTTGCAGCGTGGGGACCTGGCCTTCATGATCAATCTCCAAGTAAAGCATGTTTGCCTTGTTAACAAATTTCTGAGGATCGACGCTAAATTTTAATTGACCTGTGGTTACATCAATACTGATAATTCGCAATCCGAGAAGGTGTTTCATTTGATAGATGTTATCCAAAATAAGAGGCATTTCACTACTGTTTATACTCCCAACCTGAAGGTCAATGAACTTCAACTCACCCGTATTGGCTTCTTCTAGTTTTTTTAGAATATCGGTGCCCTTTAAGGATTTCCAGAACTTGCTGGTTTTGCTGACCTCTTCAGAACCATGATCAGCCCAAAGATAGGCTGCTTCAAGTGGTTTCAGCGTGATATTTAATTCGGAAATTTGGCAAGGATTCTTTGAAGAAAGTTCCAACCGATTTTTCGCAAGAGAGGCTTCAGATAATTGAAAATGCGTTACAAATGTACCCACCCCATAAATCGAATCTCTAATATCAAGATCTAAGCTGAATTTTTCTCCGGTGTTATCACAGCGGAACTTATCTGCATATAATATATAAATAAAGGGAAATGGAAACTCAGACGTTATAGAAATATCCTGCACCCATGCATTTTTACGTTCAATCAAGCTATTCTTCACAGGAGAGGTTGAAATATTTTTAAGAGTAATGGTCATATCTGTATTCAAAATTATCAACGGTGCTGAAGGTAAATCTGCAAGCTCATCATAGGTTTTTTCGGCATCTCTATTTTCTTCCGTGCTTTCTTTTAGATCGGGCGTTAAGATTGGTAAAGTCTCCTGGGTGGGTCCAGGGTCTTGATTATTTGATTTGTCTTTAAGCAATGTACAACTAAAAAATAGGAGTACAAATGACATTGGCAGAAAAGGTTTCAAGAAGTTCTCCGCAAAAAATGATGTGTTTTTAGAAAATGGAACCAGCTAATTAATCTTGGTAACTTGAACATTTTATCATGTGTGCATCATAGAAACAAACCAACGGATGTGACGCCCGTGTATACATTGAAAGAGCATGTCAGCTGCCTTCATAGGAAAACATTTTTAAAATAGATGCTACGGACCTGTGATAAATGTGGAAGTAAACCGCTGGCCATCTGTGCCGTGAAAGATCCCGATTCCATCCGCCGCTACCTAACCCGTTTGCAACTTGATTTTGAGCCACCACCCCGGGCGCCGCCTTGGCAATTGCAAGGGACATTCGAATTCGATCAAGCTACTTGAGTAGGCAATCAATGAGACAGGCTGGTAAAGGACTGCAGGCGGGTTTCTGCGCGGAAATGGAAACTATTGTCAAAAATGCACGCTTACCAAGACATGGAGGCTATTTTGGAGTCTCTCAGCCCAGATTCTTTAGGGATGTCACGGAAATCCCGGTGTTAATGGCGTCTTTTGACTGATGAAGGCACGCAGAACCTCTTGGGCATACAACATGGAACATATTTGAATGCCTTACCATTTTGATTCCGAGCTACGAAGGTAACGGAAGCATTCGCTTGTTTGAAATTTTGAGGTACTTAAGTAGTACCTGCTTGAGCTGGAACTGATTCTAAGCCCTGCACAAAAGGAATACACTTAAGGTGTTTACTCCTCGGACCTGACTCATCCAAAGTTCAAAATTCAAGATTAGTTAAAAGTCTCCGAGAAGCTTGGGATCAGATCAACGAGGACCAGGGCCATTGCTTAGGGTGGCTCAAGGGGCTTGCCTATGACTCTCTCGCTTAACTGCTATCGATTTGTCACTTTTGCAATTATTCAGTTGCTGGCAGTAGCCTGCGCCTCCACCAACATAGGAAAATCAAGTTCACAAGGCAGTCAAGCAACACTCTCCTCCTCAGAGCTAGCCAGACAACAAAGTTGCACTCTGCAGATCAACGAAAAGAAAAAGCAGACGCAGATACTGCATACTTCGAACTTCACTCGCCTAACGACAGTAAATGAAGACCAAAAGACTAGCGAGATATGGATGGTGGGGGGGCGAAATATCTTCGCTGGAACGGACGGAGACAATTTGGAATCACTTGGTGATATCGGAGAGTATGGACATCAAGGCAATTCTCTCCTGCAAATGCTTTTTGTTTATTCCCGGGAAGAAAGTTTTAATTTGATATTTAAATCAGACCAGATGGTAGCAGATTCATCTGAAGCTACGAAGGTAAGAATAATGATTATGCCACAATTTCAACAACAGACATGGCGAATCACCACAGGATTTAGATTCAAAGGTATGACAAGGGATGAAGTTGAATCTCAAGGATCACTTTGGAATTTCGTGCCATCACGAGAGGTGATGATGTATGAGCCTGAAATTAAAGATAATATTGTAGCTCAAGAGCATTACGGCATGTT
>JBIKVD010000270.1:0-6169 GCA_044357055.1 Oligoflexales bacterium
GACTCGATTTGGCCACGCTATAGCCCATATGAATCAGTTCTTTTACGATGAGGGTTCGGCTACTTGCAATGGCAATGGAATCACTCCACCAGAACCCACCATCGCTGTCAGCGCCCCCGAAGAGTGGATTAACGGGTCCTCCCGCGGCAAGGTTTATTTGTTTCAATACAATTCGGGCAGTTCCGAGTGGGAGGATTGTGCGGCGATCACTTTAGAAAATTCTGACTCGGAAACGCGCTGGGGATCCTTTTTGCATAATATAGGCGATATTGATCTCGACGCGGATGAGGTGGAAGAGTTGGCCATTGCGAGCTTCAGGGGTGCCGGTAGCACAGCTGCGGGCATGAGCGTCAGTCAAGTACGGATCTATGGTGGTCAGTCAGGGGTATTACTCAAAAGTTTGAAAACCAGCACCGAAGATTTTCTTGGCCTTGGCTATCATGTATCGAATGCGGGTGATTTCGATGCTGATGATCCGCTTTACAATCCTCACATTGCCATCACTGCCCCGCGCGCCAGGGTGAATGGACAATGGGAAGCGGGTCGCGTGCTGATCTATAAATGGGCTGATCTAGATAATGATGACAACGATGGTGATGGAGACGCTGACGGCGATCCAATTCTTAACTTGGTCGGCAGTCCAAGCGGAGGCGCTTTTTTAGGAGCGCGCTTTTACTCTTTAGTGGCAGACAATGATTATACATTAAAGCCAACGGCGATGTTTATGACAAGCCCGGGCAAGCGAAAGGTTACTCAATCAGATTGCTCCATGAATCCCGGTTCACCCGGCTGTATGAATCAGCCAGGGATGGGCATGGGTATGCAGATGACCTTTGCGCCGGGCGCTTTTCACCGCTTTGAATACCTGAAGCTAGCTCCTGATCTCCCCTTTCGAATCAGCGGCACCTCGACCAATGCGAAAATGGGGGCTGCTCTCATTGGGCTGCCAGATATAGATGGCGACTCATCACTGGACTTTCTAATTGGTCAGGCAGGGGCTCGTTGTTCTGGCAGGCCTTTTGGCGCTTTAAGCCTCTATTCAACCTTAGATAGTGTGATTTCCAGGAGTCTTTGCGGTAATGTTTCCGACGACCGCCTAGGTTTCCCGATGATCCCCTTGCCAAAGTCCAGGACGATTGTTACAGCAAATCTTAGGAGTATCGCAGCAGCGGAATTGGTGATCCTAACTCACCAGGATTTAATACAACGAGATGACTTAAATCAGCTCCGATTATTAGATAATCCAGCGAGAGCCAGTATTAGCAATGGGGACGGTGATTACATTAGCAGTGACAAACCTGTGCTGTCGCAGCCCGTGGCTAGAGATAATTCTGATGTTTTTGCTGTCGGTAATCCTGAAGTAAACGGATCGGAAGGGATCATTCGGCTTTACTCCTTCGGCAGTGGTGGCTTAGGAGTGGGCTCACCTTTCACAGGGCCTATGCGCACCATCAAGGGACCCATGAATTTAGGAAGTCCCTTTACGGGTGGCAATGCAGCTTGTCTGGGTTCAGCGGTGTCCCTGCTGCCACGTCATGATGGAGGAAATCCTGGAATGACAGAAGTGATCGTGAGTGCCGGTGCCGCTTGCTTGGAGAATACTGATGACAGTTTGGGCGCCGTAACGATTTTTCGTGAGCAAGACACCATGAAAGATTATGTGATTTTGGCCGAGGACTTGCTGGGAGCGGACGATTCAGCTCAGGACGGTTTTGGGTCTTTCGTGCAAATGCTGGGGGATTATGGTATTTACGATAATGGCTCTGCTGCAGATTTTGCTGCCAATATTTATTTGCTCGTTTCTAATACCAATTTGAACCACGGATATTCTTCGGAGGTGCCAGAGTTTTTTATTATCGCCATTGATACCCCCGCAGATGCGATGACATTTGATAGCGCTTCGACGAAGAAGATTGTCAAGCACGAACAAGGCGCAGCAGGGAGCATGCTCGGGGGCTATGCCAAAGTCCTGCCTGACATCAATGGAGACGGAGCGGCTGATTTTGCGGTTTCTCATCCAGGTGGGACCGGGCAGTTGGGCGCCACAGGGCAGGTGCGCATTTACTCAGGTAAGGGCATGACCACCGAAGCGGAAGCCGATGACTTGCTGCAAGTGCTCTATAATCCCGAAGCCAGCAGCAATAACTTTGGACGATCGATCGAGTATGCTGACATGACGGGAGATGGCGTGGCGGACTTTGTGGTGGGGGCGGATCAATTTGATAACGGCGTTTATCAAGATGCCGGTGCCGTATACGTTTTCAAAATGTCTCCGGTGCAATAGCCCTTACAAATTTGCTCGATCTTTCCACTCATGCCGCGACTGGGCCCCGTACTCTTGAATGGCTAGGCGCAAGTCCTTGAGGGACCGGTCTTTCATCGACATTTTCCAAAAGGCATGGCCAAAAAGAAAGAATACCGATCCCGTGGCGATAAAAAAACGCAGCTTTTTTAGACAATAGTCCTCATCGGCAAAATGCTGCTCAAGGAGGTCTATATAGCGATCCAAAGCGCAGAAATACTCCCGACTTTCGGCCTCCGGGGTCATAGGTGGTGGCTTATCGAAGACAAAGGGGTAGCGCAGGGGATCGGCTTGTTGCATTTTCCAGGCGATCTGTCCCAGCAGCCAGGGTCTCGCGGTAATGGCTCGGCCGATCATGGCACCGCCAGCGCCATGACTCGTGAGGGTCTTAATCGCATCATCGGCGGTTTGAATATCGCCATTGGCGATGACTGGAATCTGCAGCTGGGCGGCGATCTCGCCCACCAAGTCCCAGGAGGCAGGACCCGAGTGTTTTTGTAGCGCCGTTCGCGCATGAATCGTTAGCCAATCGGCTCCCGCCGCCTCCAGGGCTTGGACAAAATCCAACAGATAGCTATCGTTGCGCGTATCAGAGCCGGCGCGAAGTTTGACCCCGACGGGCAAGAGCGTGTGTTTTTTGGTCCAGGCCACGACCTGTGCCGCATAGGACAAGTCACCCATCAGCCGCACGCCCCAGTTGTGACGAAGGGTGTGTTTAACGGGGCAGCCCATATTGATGTCAAAACCAAAGGGCTGCAAAGTTTCTAGCTTGCGCAGACTGGCGGCAATGAACTTTTCTTCGTTGCCAAGGATTTGGGGGATGAACTGACCAGGCTCCGAATCGACCTTCAGTTCATGAACGCGATCGATCCGTTCACAAGGGAGTCGGCGGGTCGAAAGCATTTCGGTAAAAAGCATGGCTTGCACTTGGCGGGGTAGGTAGTCACGCACCAAGCGACGTGTGGCCACATGACTGATCCCCACCATGGGGCCGACAAAAAAGGGGAAATCCACCCCCAGTTTTTGCCATTTCTCGACATGATAAACAGGGTCTTTGACGGCTAGGATTGTCACGGACTTGCTTGGCCACGGACTTGTAGTTGATCGCGCGCTTTGCATGCCTTGCTGCGCGCCGCCCCAATGCTCTCTCCCCGTGCGCAGACCACCGCCATGCGCCGACCGAGGTGGGCCTGGGGCTTGCCAAAGACGCGGATTTCTACACCTGGCTCTGAGAGGGCAGCTTTAAGCCCGTCAATGAGCGGGGGGTCCGCGTCGCAGGGGCTCTTAAAGGCTGCACTTGCTATAGGCGGGATATGCGGTGGCAAATGCACGGGATGACCCAGGATCGCGCGCGCGTGCAAAGAGAATTCGCTGTATTCATCCAGCAGCAGCGTTACCATCCCGGTGTCGTGAGGGCGAGGGCTAACCTCGCTAAAAATGACGGACGGTCCGCCTTCTTTGGGATTGTTAACCACAAAGAGCTCGACGCCAAAGAGGCCGTAACCGCCCAGACGTTTCACGACTTTTTTCGCAATGTCCTGGGCCTGCTGCCATTGTTCAGGCTTTAAAGGATGGGGCATCCAGCTTTCCACATAATCCCCTTTTTCCTGCCGGTGACCGATCGCTGGTAGGCACTGGATGCCATTGACTGAGCTGACGGTTAAAACGGTGATCTCTTCGTCGAAGTCGATCCCTTGTTCCACGATCACTTCCGAAGGCCCTGTGCGTCCAGCGGTTTGACTGGTTTGCCAGGCATGCCAAAACTCGTCAGGATGTTTGACCCGGGACTGTCCTTTGCCGCTCGAACTCATCAGCGGCTTGATAAAACAGGGCATGCCGATGACTTTGGCCGCTTCTTGCAACTGGTCATAGGTCGCAGCATAACGGAATTTCGCGGTCGGGAGGCCAAGCTCCTCAGCCGCAAGGTTGCGGATGGCGCGACGGTTCATGGTGGCATGGACGGCAAAGGCGGATGGCACCACGCGGTAGCCTCTTGACTCCAAGGCGACGAGTTCCCCCGTAGCGATGGCTTCGACTTCTGGAATGATAAGGTCCGGTTCTTCTTGCTGCACGGCTTCAGCCAAAGCTTTGGCATCCAGCATATTGAAAACGCGGGAATAAGGTGTCACTTGCATGGCCGGCGCGTTCTCATAACGGTCACAGGCAACCACTTTGATGCCCAGTCGAGCCAAAGAAATGGCCAGTTCTTTGCCCAGTTCGCCACTGCCAAGTAGCATCACTTTTTTGATCATCGAGGCTCATCCTTATTGTGAGGGAAGGACATTGCCACGGTTTTATCGAGAGATCAAGTGGCGGGGTCGACTTTCCTGACTTTGAAGCTAGAGAGCTTATTGCCTAAGGCGCTCATATTTCTTACCGGAGCCAGGGCCGCGAGGTCAACAGTATCAGGATCTGTGGGCGCCCCTTTAGCTTTGGTGAAATGCAAGGTCACTTTAGGTTTGGCTTTACGGCTGACAAAAAGCAGTTTGTTTTCCGGATGATCGCCCAGAAAGGGAATGCGCTTTTTAAGCTGGGTGCTGTCAATTTCAAAACGCTTGACGAATTGGTCCTGTCGCTTGGCATCCAAGTATACTGCCGTCAAGATCGCTTTGTCACCGAATTTACCGATATAAATCAAGTCCTCCCCAAAGAGATAATCTTGGTCCAAAGGCGTTATTTCATAAGCCCCGGAGCTATAAATGGCCAAGACTTTTTCATCAGGGGTTAAGCGGCCCAGGACTTGCTCGGTCGTTTCTTTGACAATGCGCCTGATTTTGGCGTCGTAAAAATACTGGGTGGCGGCCAGGGTGGATTCGCCCCTTTCCACGCAGACTACTTTCTGGACCACTTCTTTACAAACCAGGGTTCCCACGACCGTGCGGTTTTGTAGCGCCATGGCGGTAAAATCCAAGTCGATGGAACTTTGCCGGGTGCCTTTCTTAGGCTTTAGATCCAGTCGCACGTTCTCGGACTCGCCCGAGGGATTGATGCTGAGATAAAGGACCTGAGACTCCTTCGTGCCTCTGGTCAGATCGTAATCCTTGTCGCGGGTGATGCTGGTGATGGTAAAGCGTTTGGCATAGGTGCCTCCGGCTTTGCCGTCTTGATAAATCAGATGATAGATGCAGTTCTCATCATTGCGTGAGAATAGCTTAGCCGTCAAAATCCCCTTGCCGACATAGACCTTGGCATCGGGTTTAAAGACTTTGAACTGTCCCTCATGGGTAAAAGCAATGATTTCGTCCATATCCGAGCAGTCAGTAAGGTACTCGACGTGTTCGCCTTTAAGGCTGGTCCCGATAAAGCCATCTTTGCGGTCCATAAAGAGTTTCAGGTTGGCGCGAGCCACCAGTTTGCGGTCCACGGTCGAAAAAGACTTGATTTGTGTGCGTCGTTTGCGATTGGTGCCAAAGTCCGTCAGCAGTTTTTGATAATAACCGATGGCGTAGTCGTTGAGGTTTTTGAGGTTGAATTCGACTTCTTTGCTGTCCTTCTCTAGCTGCTCGATTTGTTTCTCAGCTTGTTCGCTATCAAAGCGCGACAGTCTTTTGATTTTGATTTCGGTTAAACGTTCAATATCTTGGTCCGTGGCTTCGCGAAGGAACATCTTTGTGTAAGGCTTTAGGCCCTTGCGAATTTCGGCGATGATTTGTTCCCATGTTTCACACTGCTCAATCACGCGATAGATGCGCTTGGAGATAAAGATTTTCTCCAGATTGGCAAAATGCAGTTTTTCTTGCAGTTTAAGCAGGCGCAAGGACAGTTCTTTTTCCAGGATATCCTTAGTCTGATCCACCGACTCGCGCAGGATTTGGCTGACACCAATAAACTCCGGTCGATCGCCTTTGACAATGCAAGCATTGGGCG
>JBIKVD010000500.1:0-6139 GCA_044357055.1 Oligoflexales bacterium
AGAGAAGCGACTTTCCACGGTGTTAACTTCAACTTTATGCGTCGCCGTACCACCAAAGTGGAAGGTTCTCATAGTCAACTGCGTACCCGGTTCACCGATAGACTGGGCTGCAATGACTCCTACCGCCTCGCCCACATCAACCAATCGCCCAGAAGCCAGGTCGCGTCCGTAGCACAGTGCACAAAGGCCACGTCCAGATTCACAAGTGATCACCGAACGAACCTGGGCGACTTCCACGCCGCTCTCTTCGATGATCTTGTATTCAGCTTCTGCGACTAAAGTCCCCAGTGGTAAAATCACCTCGTGAGTCACTGGATGAATCATGTCGCTTGCAAGAACGCGACCGAGAATCCTATCGCCCAAAGTATGCTTCACGTCAGAACCATCTCGGATGGAACTCAGGCGCAATCCACGCTTGCTACCGCAATCACGTTCGACGACGATGGCATCTTGCGCTACATCTACTAACCTGCGAGTCAGGTAGCCTGAGCTAGCTGTTTTCAAAGCGGTGTCTGCCAAGCCCTTACGTGCACCGTGGGTTGAAGTAAAGTACTCGAGTACCGACAATCCCTCTCGGAAATTCGCCGTGATTGGGGTCTCAATAATCTCGCCCGAAGGCTTTGACATCAAACCGCGCATACCCGCCAGCTGACGAATCTGCTGTGCCGATCCACGGGCGCCAGAATCCGCCATCATAAAAATAGAGTTATCACTGGCTACACGGCGAGTCTGACCTTTATGATCAACCTTATCTGCAGTGGAAATATTGCGGAACATCGAGTCTGCAATGGTCTCAGTGACCTTTGCCCAAATATCGATAACCTTGTTGTAACGCTCACCTTCCGTCAACAAGCCCTCAGAATATTGCTCCTTGATCTTCTTAACTTCTTCGTAAGCTTCGTCCAGCAGCTCTTTCTTATTGTCGGGAATAACCATGTCATCGATGGCGATGGACAAGCCAGCTTTCGTGGAATGGGCAAAACCCCAAGAGCGCAATGAGTCGGCCAGCAGAACCGTCTTTTTCGGTCCACAAAGTCTAAAGGACATGTCAACCAATTCGCCTAGGGCCTTCTTGGTCATGGCGCGATTGATAACTTTGAAGGGCACTTCATCTGGCAAGATTTCACCAAGCAAAACCCGACCAACCGTTGATTGAATACGTTCCCCACCGATGCGGATCGTGATGGGCGCTTGCAAGCCAACTTCACCGTGATCATACGCCGCGCGAGCTTCTTCACGACTGGAGAAAAAGCCACCGGCGCCTTTAGCACTGATGTCTTCTTTTGTCAGATAATAAATTCCCAAGACAATATCTTGAGAAGGCACGATGACTGGCGAACCAGAAGCCGGGCTTAATATGTTGTTGGTCGACATCATCAAGACGCGAGCTTCCATCTGCGCTTCAACCGAGAGGGGCACGTGAACTGCCATCTGGTCACCGTCAAAGTCAGCATTGAAAGCAAAACAAACCAAAGGATGAAGCTGAATCGCTTTGCCTTCGATCAAGACGGGTTCAAAAGCTTGAATACCGAGTCTGTGCAAAGTTGGAGCTCGGTTCAACAAGACCGGATGTTCTTTCGTGACTTCTTCCAAAACGTCCCAAACTTCTGGGCGCTCCTTCTCAACCAACTTCTTGGCGCTCTTGATGGTCGAAACCACGCTATGCTCTTCCAACTTGTTATAAAGGAAGGGCTTGAACAGCTCGATCGCCATCTTTTTTGGCAATCCACACTGATGCAGCTTCAAGGATGGGCCAACGACGATGACCGAACGACCTGAATAGTCGACCCTCTTACCAAGAAGATTTTGACGGAAACGGCCCTGCTTACCCTTCAACATATCGGAAAGGGAACGCAACGGTCGCTTATTGGGGCCAGTGAAAACCTTACCCCTGCGGCCATTGTCAAACAATGCATCGACCGCCTCTTGAAGCATGCGCTTCTCATTCCGAACGATAATCTCTGGAGCGTTAAGTTCCATCAAGCGAAGCAAACGGTTATTGCGGTTGATCACCCGACGGTAAAGGTCGTTAAGATCTGAAGTCGCAAACCGGCCCCCATCAAGAGGTACCAATGGTCGCAAATCAGGTGGCAACACTGGAATAACTTGCAGCATCATCCACTGTGGTTTCTGAACGAATTCACCATTGATATCATACTGATTGAAGGCTTCTACGACCTTGATTCTCTTTTGCAGCTTCTTGCGCGTTGCCTCTGAGTTGGTATTTGCCAGCGCTTCGCGAATCTGATCGGCCAAGTCTTCAATACGGATATTTAGCAGCAATTCTTGAATTGACTCCGCACCGACGCCAACGCGGAAAACGCCATTACCAAGTTTTGCAACCAGCTCTTCATATTCCTCTTCAGCCAAAATCTGTCCGACTTCGAGACCTGTTTGTTCTTCATTACCGGCATCAAGAACCACAAAGGACTCTGAGTACAAAACTCGCTCAAGGTCCTTAAGGGAGATATCCAGAATCGTTCCGATTCTGGAAGGCAAAGACTTCAAAAACCAAATATGAGCAACGGGAGTCGCCAAGTTGATGTGGGCTAAGCGTTCACGTCGTACTTTGGATTGAATGACTTCAACGCCGCACTTATCACATACGATTCCTCGATGTTTCATGCGCTTGTACTTGCCGCAGATACATTCATAGTCTCTTACTGGGCCAAAGATCTTAGCACAAAAAAGACCATCCCTCTCAGGCTTGAAGGTACGATAGTTGATCGTCTCAGGTTTTTTAACTTCACCAAAAGACCAGCTTCGAATCGTCTCAGGGGACGCTAAAGAAATCTTAATGGCCGAAAAATCTAAGGGGTCAGCTGGCTTATCAAAGAAGTTCAGCAAGTCTTTCAAGGTTCATCTCCTTCATTCGTTCATGCGCTTAACAGAAGCAAAACCGCACATTCAAACCACGGACTTAATTCTGGAGGTTTTCCACGCTAACTGCTTGACCATCGTCTTTCAGCAATCGCACATCCAGCGCCAAGCTTTGCAATTCCTTGATTAACACGTTGAAACTCTCTGGCAATCCAGGGGTCATCATGTTCTTGCCCTTGACGATGGATTCATACATACGGGTACGACCCATCACGTCATCAGACTTGACCGTCAGCATCTCTTGCAAGGTGTAAGCGGCACCATAAGCTTCCATAGCCCAAACTTCCATCTCACCCAAGCGCTGACCACCGAACTGAGCTTTTCCGCCCAATGGCTGCTGGGTAACCAGTGAATAGGGACCAATCGATCGCGCATGGATTTTTTCATCAACCAAATGGTGCAATTTCAGAACGTACATGACACCAACAGTGACGCGGTTATCAAAGCGATCTCCCGTCAAGCCATCAAACAAATACGTCTTACCGTCTTCGTCAACATTTGCAAGCTTGAGGAAATCTCGTATCTCCTGTTCGGTGGCGCCGTCAAAAACCGGATTTGCCACGTGTAAGCCTTCGCGGTATCGCGTGACGAACTCTTTTAACTGCTCGTTGGTTGCGGTCTGCAAAAAGGTCAACATGTCTTTCTCGTTGGGATCACCTGCCCAAACCTTCATCACGGTATCGATGATTCCCTGACGATCAAAAGAACGCTCAATAAACTCGTTGAGACGCTCACCCAGGTTACGACCTGCCCAACCGATGTGAGTTTCGAGGATCTGACCCACGTTCATCCGCGAAGGAACACCCAGCGGGTTCAAGACCACATCGACGGGTTTGCCGTTGGCTAGGAATGGCATGTCTTCTTCGGGTAGAATCCGCGACACGACACCCTTGTTTCCATGTCGTCCAGCCATCTTATCGCCAACCTGAAGCTTGCGCTTGATGGCAACATAAACTTTGACCATCTTGATCACGCCTGGAGGAAGTTCATCCCCCTTCTTGACCTTCTTAATCTGTTCGGCAGTCATGAATTTGATGAGATCGATTTTCTCACTCAAATTTGCCAAGACTTTTTTCAGCAAATCGTTCTTCTTGGCATCCGAAACCACGAGATCTCGCAGATGCTTATAAGGAATCGCCTCTATCACAGACCGAGAAATCGTCGTCCCTTTAGCCAGGAGAACGCTTCCGGCGCCATCCGCGATGTCGTTCACGACCGAGGTGCCATCACAAATCCGGATAATCTTGCCAACAGCAGAGTCCTTGATGATCTCAATCCTGTCCGTTTCGTCTTTTTGTAAACGCAAGATCTCTTCGTCTTCGTTCTTAAGGCTTCGCACATCTTTGTCAGCGCCTTCGCGTGCGAAGACCTTAGCGTCAATGACTGTGCCCACAACGCCTGGCGGTACGCGAAGGGAAGTGTCTCGAACGTCCCCTGCCTTCTCACCGAAGATCGCTCTAAGCAGTTTCTCTTCTGGAGTGAGCTGAGTCTCACCTTTAGGAGTGATTTTACCAACCAGTAGGTCACCCGGCTGAACTTCGGCACCGATGCGGATAATGCCCGCTTCATCCAAGTTCGTAAGGGCCTCTTCACCCACATTTGGCATATCCGAGGTAATTTCTTCTTGGCCAAGTTTGGTATCGCGAGAAATACACTCGAACTCTTGGATATGAACGCTGGTATAAAGATCTTCTTTAACAACCCGCTCGGAGATCAAAATAGAATCTTCGAAATTGTAACCATTCCATGGCATAAAGGCGACGGTCACATTCTGTCCTAGCGCCAATTCACCAAGCTCAGTGGCAAAACCATCCGCAATAACATCACCCTTTTTAACCCGATCCCCAATCCGAACAATCGGTTTCTGGTTGATACAGGTATCCAAGTTGGACCGGCGATATTTCTTAAGGTTATAAATATCTACGTCAGCTCCGACTTCCGTTAAGTTGTCATCACTGGCATCAGAAGTCTTAACAACAATGCGATTGGCATCCACAGCTGCGACAATGCCGTTACGCAAAGCCACTACCGAAGCACCAGAATCTTGCGCAACCAAGCGCTCCATGCCGGTACCGACGATCGGCGCTCTGCTTTTCAGCAACGGCACCGCCTGGCGCATCATGTTTGAACCCATCAAAGCTCGGTTTGCATCATCGTTTTGCAAAAATGGGATCAAATTTGCTGCGACGGACACCAACTGAATCGAGCTAACATCCTGAAGATCGGCTTCGTCTGCTCTCGCGGTTTCGCTCTCTCCGCGTCGACGCACGCTTACGAATTCGGTTTCGGATTCGGTGCCAGGAATTTTGGCCTGGGCAATGACATGTTCATCGTGCTCTTGGGAAGCAGTATAGTATGTTACTTGTCCTTTATCCGCGCCCTTAATGGTCTTGTATGGGGTCTCAATAAACCCGTAATCATTAACCCTGGCATAAGTTGCCATGGAGGAAATCAAACCGATGTTTGGACCTTCCGGGGTTTCCACCGGACAAATCCGACCGTAATGGGTAGGGTGAACGTCACGCACCTCGAAACCAGCACGTTCGCGGCTTAATCCACCAGGCCCAAGCGCAGACAAGCGACGCTTGTGCGTAATCTCAGACAGGGGATTGGTCTGATCCATAAACTGACTCAGCTGGGAGCTACCAAAGAACTCCTTAACGACGGCAGATGCAGGTTTATTGTTGATAAAATCATGGGGTAATAAGGTATCAACATCTTGCAGCTGCAGACGCTCGCGAATGGCACGCTCGATGCGCAACAAGCCGATGCGGTATTGATTCTCTAGCAATTCGCCAACGGCACGAACGCGTCTGTTACCCAAATGATCGATGTCATCAATATAGCCGTCGCCGCCTTTTAGCTTAAGCAGATAGGCCATCGTCGAAAGAATATCTTCCTTCGTTAGAGTTCGCTGTTCGATAGGATGAGTCAAAGCCAAGCGTTCATTGAGTTTAATACGACCTACGGCACTCAAGTCATAGCGATCTGGGTTGAAAAATAAATTTTCAAAAAGCAAAGTGGCCGCCTCAATTGTCGGCGGATCCCCTGGACGAAGACGCTTATAAATCTCGATCACCGCCTCATTCTTCGTCTCAATCTTGTCGTTAACAAGAGTGTTTCGCAGAGAAGCATCTACGTTTACATAATCGATAAAAAGGATATCAAACTGCTCAACGCCATGGCTGATCATGTCGTCCAGCATGGATTCGCTGCCGACTTCGGTATTGAGGTCGAAAAGCTTCTCACCACTACCAGA
>JBIKVD010000271.1:0-6133 GCA_044357055.1 Oligoflexales bacterium
GTGCAGGCTAACCATCGCAATATCATGACATCTGACTCCATTTTGAGCCTCGCCAGCGTTCCGAAGTCCATGGCCGTTATTGGAGGTGGAGTGGTTGGTATGGAGTTCGCCAGTTGCTTTGGACGCTTTGGGACTCAAGTGACTGTTATTGAACTAGGAGCCCAGATTTTGCCGTCGGAAGATGGAGAAGTCGTCCGCGAGGCCGAAAAATTATACAAGAAGCAGAATATCACCTTGCAGACCAAGACAAAACTCACGGCCATTCACGACAAAGGTGATCATGTTATTGTAGAATGCGAAGGCCAAGCGCCTCAGAAGTTTGCCCTAGCCTTGCTTTCCGTGGGTAGGGTTCCGGTCACAGAAGGACTTGGATTGGAAAAATTAGGGTTAGCTTTGGATCGTGGTTTTGTGCCCGTCGACCAGCACTACCGAACCAAGTTTGAGAATATCTATGCGATTGGTGATGTGATCAATACCCCAGCATTGGCACACACCGCCTCTGCGGAGGGTATTCATGCCGTTGAATTCATGGCAGGGCACGCGCCTCATGTCATTAATTATGATGCTAATCCCAATGCCGTCTATTCTTATCCAGAAATCGCTAGCATGGGAAAAACAGAAGAAGGTCTTAAATCTGCAGGGATAAGCTACAAAGTTGCCAAGTTTCCCTTCGCGCCGATGGCCAAAGCAAAAATTGATGATGCCACCGATGGTTTCGTAAAGATTCTTTTTGAACCAAAATATCGAGAGATTCTTGGCGTGCATATTCTTGGTGCCAAGGCCACAGAGATGATTGCAGAGTTCGTCGTCGGCAAAGTCCTTGAAACGACCTTGGACGAGTTAGCCATGGCCATACACCCACATCCCACCTTGTCAGAAGTCGCGATGGAAGCCGCCCATGCTGGACTGGGCGGGGCTATTCATATGTAATTTCGGCAGGTGTAGCTTTGCCAGCGGTAGATTGAGGTCGCGTAAATTCGACCAAGTGTTAGAAGCGTAAGGAGTTTGCATGACTAGTCAAAATATCCTATTGATGCCGGCCATGGGGGAAGGAATCATCGAGGCAAAACTTGTCAGATGGCTCAAAAAGCCAGGAGACTCGGTGGCCCAAGATGAGCCAATTGTCGAGGTCGCGACAGATAAGGTCGACTCAGAAGTCCCTTCTCCTTTTGCTGGGATCCTCCAGGAACTCTTTGCACAAGAGGGAGAACAGGTTGCCGTGAATGCTCCTTTGGCAAGAATAGGGCAGGGTAAAGCTACCACGGAACCTTTGCAACCAGGCAGGTCTGGCCCGCAGCTGACAGAAGCTTTTTCTGCACCACAAACGCCAGTGCCATCCGATAACCGAGGGGCTTCGCGGCAGAGTTCCCCACAGAACTTGAGTTTTTCTCCCGTGCATCAGCAACCGATGCTCCCCTTGGATTCAGGCCAACCGATGCGATCCTCCCCCTTGGTCAGAAAGATTGCCAAAGAACATCAAGTCGATTTGCAGCAAGTTTCGGGGTCTGGTCTGGGCGGCCGGATTACTCGGAGTGACATAGAAAGCCACTTAAAGGGCAAAGGAACCAATGAGGGTGCAAAGCAGGTTTCCATGCAAAGGCCCGCTTCTGACTCAAATATAGTAACCCCACAATCCAGCGGGTCCTTTCAAATTCCCGCGTCCGCGAAAGCCGTTTCTGCCGATAAAGCGGAGATGAAGGGGGAAAATCGCAATATTCACGGCCTAAAAACCCAATGGACCGGAGACCAGGAGTTTCTTGATGGCGTTAGGGTCAAGCGGGAGCGCATGTCCAATATGCGTCAATTGATTGCGGAACATATGGAAAGGTCCGTGCGCACTTCTCCTCACGTTACCACGACAATAGAAATTGATTTGCATCGAGTGGTGCAAATTCGCGAGCAACACAAAGATTCTTTTCATGGCCGTGAGGGTTTCCCCCTTACTTACACCGCGTTTTTTATTTTTGCTGCGGCCCAGGCTATCAAGCAACATCCAATCGTCAATGTTTCCGTGGATGGTCAGGATGTTCTTTATAAGAATGACATTAATATCGGCGTTGCCGTTTCCCTAGGTAGCCAAGGTTTGATCGTGCCTGTGATCAGAAATGCTGGCGAATTAAATCTCTTGGGGATTGCAAGGCGCTTGAATGATATTGCGACTCGAGCGAGGTCCAAGCGCTTAAATCCGGATGATGTGCGCGGTGGGACTTTCTCCGTTACTAATCCGGGGGGCTATGGCAGCCTTCATTCGAACCCAATTATCAGCCAACCTCAGGTTGCGATGTTAAGCATCGGCTGTATAACGAAAAGACCAGTAGTTTTGCCCGGGGATCTCATTGGCATTCGCCCCATGATCATCCTTGGCCTAACCTTTGATCATAGAGTGATTGATGGAGAGGCAGGGGCTAAATTTTTGGCGACGGTACGAGAACTCCTGGAAACCTTCGAAGAAGTTCCTGTGTAACCACATGAAATTACATTATTAATCTATCGGAGGGGGCGCCTCCAGGCTCAATATCGCCCCCGAGCGGCCGACAAGACGTCTGCAATAGTGAAATTTTGAGGAGTGCTTGATTTGGCTGGCGCCAATAAAAAATTGAAAGCGGGCGAGGTGTTGTTTCGTTCGGGAGATCCTTCCGACGGTATGTACATCGTACGCGAGGGAGAGCTGGAAGTTTTCCTCGAGGAAGCCGGCAAGCAAGTATCCCTCGCCAAAGTCAACTCTGGCGCCATGATTGGTGAAATGGCGCTTTTTGACCGCAAGCCCCGCTCTGCTTCGGTAAAAGCAGTGCGAGATACCGAAGTCACCCAAATTACCAATGATGATTTTGGGAAATTGATGAAACAAATCCCGAAATGGTTTGTTTCCTTGATGGCAACTTTGTCGACCCGCCTTCGAACCACCAATGAGCGTTTGCAAAAGCTCGAGAGTACGACCAAAGGAGGCCCTGCGTTTAGCCGGGTCACGAGAACCTTACAAATGCTAAATCTTATCATGCAGACAAAGGGCGTGAAGGACAAGCGATGCTGGGTACTGACGCGGGGAGAAACGATCGACATGCTAAAGCAAGTCCTTCCAGAACTCGCTCCAGAAATTGAAAAAATCGTTCATGACTTAACCCAGGCGGGTCTCTTTGAGTTATCCAAGGATGCTTACAACAATCCCGCCATTGGCCTAAAAAACAAGGGCGATATTGATCGCCTTTTAACCCTACTTGACTCCTGGCTCAAGAGCAACGGTGGTGTCTGTCAATATCCTTCAAAATCGTTTGTGCAGATGCTCCAAGTTTTCCAGCATTTGTTGGGTCAGGCAGTCTATGATACGGCCTCCATCTCCCTAGACGATCTGCAATTAGAAGGTAAGAAGCAGAAAATGGACACGGCGGCTTGGAAGAATCATACTGATCTGCTTAAGCTTCCCGATGCTCCTGTCAAAGTTGTAAAGACGGAATCAGGTGGTATTGGCCTACGCGGAGATAAGAAAGAGGTCGTGGTTTTCATTCAATTTGTTAGTATTATCAGCTTGTTGGGTGAAAAGGGCCTAGCCTAGAATCCCATCTTGCTTTCCTCAAAAAATGTTCAAATCCCTCAAAACTTCCTTTCGCAGGTCAGCTTTTGCACAGGTCTTGCAGGTTCCCTTGTCAGGATCCATTGCCAATCGCCGCTTTTGGTGTTAGTTTTCCGAGCCTAGCTGCGCCAATGGGACCGAACCCAAATGCCCAGCGATCTACCGCATCACAACTTCGAGGTCCATGGGATATGAAAGCCACCGTCACCGATATTAGTTCCGTGCAGAAACGTATCAAGGTCGAAGTCGACCGAGAAAATGTTGTTGCTGAGTATGAGCGGGTTTTGCAGCGTTTCCGCAAGAAGGCAAATTTAAAAGGCTTTCGTCCGGGCAAAGCTCCTTTGAGTTTGATCAAACAGGTTTACAGCGAACAAGCTGGCGGCGAAGTTGGGGAACGACTCATTCAGCAATACCTACAGGCTGCTTTGGAGGCCGAGAAAATTCGCCCGATTTCGACTCCGGTTGTGGATCGGGTTGATACGATTCAGCCAGATACCCAGTTTTCCTTTGATGCGGTGGTCGACATAATGCCCGAAATTGAGTTGCCTTCGCTGGAGGGGGTGGCTATCGAGGTGCGTGAACTAGAATTCCACGACGGTGCTGTGGATAAAGAGTTAGAGGGTCTTCGTCGCAGACAGGCTAAGGGGAAAGCCCTGCCTGAGGATGCGACAGCCCAAACCAGTCATTTGGCAATCGTTTCTCATCACGCAACCTTTCTTGATGGCACTGAAGTTGCGGATTTGAAGGCAGATGGGGTCACTGTAGGTCTAGGCCAAGGGGAAGTCTTACCAGCTTTGGAAACGATGCTCATTGGGATGAAAGTTGGAGAAGAGAAAACAGATACCATTGCTTTGCCCGACGACTATCAAGACGCGGATTTGGCGAGTAAGGAGATTCATTTCACCGTTAAATTGACAAGCCTTAGCGAGATGGTTCTTCCTGAGTTAGATGATGAGTTCGCCAAGGATTTAGGCTTGGAATCGTTAGAGGCGTTGAAAACGGCTATTCGCGATGACCTTCACCGACAAATCAACCAAATGAATCGGAATGAGAAAGAGGGAGCAGCTCTAACGAAAGTGTTGGAACTGAAACCTTTTGAAGTTCCTCCGGCCATGGTGGATCAAGTGATTGATAGTATGATTTCTGAGATTGTTCCCAGGCAAGATAAGAAGCGTTGGGAGGAGATCATAACGAATGCGGACATTCGCAAGCGCTTCTTACCAGAGGCAAAGCGACGCGCGCAAAACACTTTGGTATTACTCAAAGTGATTGAAAAAGATGGTCTGAAGATTGAAGATAGTGATGTAGAACAAGAACTACAGGCCGTATCAGGATATAAGTTAGCGAAATCTGCTGATCAGCTTAAAATTCGCCGTCAGATGTTGCCTCGTCTAAAGGAAAACAAGTTGTTTGAAAAGGCAATGCAGACCTTATTGAGCCAAATGCAGGTTAGCACCAAGGTATCCCCCGTCTAATAAAAACAAAGATTGGGAAAAGGGGCTCCCTTTTCAGTCTGCGGGCGACTAAATAGTCGCCCTTTTTTTCGCCTATTTTTTCAGCTCCCTTTCTCACCTGGCAAACAGTGCATCCAGATCTTTGCGATCAGGACCTGTGACACAACGCGGATTTCAAAAAGGGATTTTGTGCCATTAGTGCATAGTGGTGTCTTCTTCATGGCTTCATTGTGGCCGTCGTTCCATGCCTTTCATTGCCGCTTAGGCAATTGTTGCCATGTGGTCATGAGACCTGGCAAATGCGGGCGTCCCTTTATGGCAGGATTAGTGACTTGTGCAAATGGGGAAAGTCCATTAAGTTTTTAGGATAGCGTTCACCCGCCAAAAATAGTCGACAGAAAAGGGGTTTGCAGCAATGCCGTTGGTTCCAATCGTTGTTGAACAGTCGAATCGTGGGGAGCGGTCTTGGGACATCTATTCCAGGCTGCTAGATGACAGAATCGTGTTTCTAGGAACTCCCATTATGGACGAGGTGGCAAACGTCATCATCGCCCAGCTTCTATTTTTACACAGCTCAGATCCGGATAAGGACATCCATCTGTATATAAATTCGCCGGGAGGGTCGGTCACGGCTGGAATGGCAATCTATGACACGATGCAGATGATATCGACCCACGTGCGTACTTACTGCATCGGACAGTGTGCGAGCATGGCTGCCTGGTTGTTGGCGGCTGGCGAGCCTGGGAAGAGGTACTGCTTGCCAAATGCCCGGATTATGATCCATCAACCCCTGGGTGGAGCGACGGGGCAGGCAACCGACATAGATATTCACGCTAAAGAAGTCATTAAAATCAAAAGAAAAATGACAGAAATTCTCTCTATGCACACAAAGAAGTCATTTGAGGAAATCACGAAAGATATCGATAGGGATAAATTCCTGTCGGCGGATGAGGCTCTGGAATATGGAATTGTGGACGAAATCTTGAAGCCGGCAGTGAAGAAAAAGGAAGACTGAATTCTCATTGGGGTCGGTTCTTTAACCAGAGGCTGGGATCTGTAGCAAAAAGGGATGAGTGATGGCTGGAAAAGACAGTAGTTTGCATTGCAGTTT
>JBIKVD010000034.1:0-18861 GCA_044357055.1 Oligoflexales bacterium
GATCCGGATGTTTTGCCTCCCGGTACATTTAGCCCTTGGGATGAGTATGAGCCTAAAAGACCAATTTCTTAAAGCCGGCTTGGTAGACAAGAAAAAAGCTAAGCAGCTTGAGGCGGAGAAAAAGCGTCAGGAATTTGATGAGAAAAAGGGCAAGAAAAAATCAAGCCTTATTGAAAAAGATCGAGATGAAAATGCTTGGTTGAAGGAACAAAGAGACAAAGCCGATCGTCTGAATGCAGAAAGAAATCTAGCCCGCATCGAAAAAGAAAAAAGCGAAAGACTTTATCAACTGATGATTGGCAATCAAATCAAAACTATTCGGGGTAATCGAAGCTACTTCTTTTTTGATGAACACAAAAAAATCCATCGCCTGAAAGTTAGCCCGGAGATCGCAAGGGATTTGGCGTTTGGCAAGATGGGCATCTGTCGCCTCTTCGGCGAAGAGGAATTTTTCATCGTTCCAAGAAAGGCAGCGGAAACGGTAGCTGCGCTGTCGCCTGACAAGGTACTCGTTCTTTATCCGCCCATGCGAGAGTTGCCTGATGACTTTATGTTTTGAGGTGATTTTTTGGTTTTATTCCTACCCATTCTGCCACCTTGTCGCTTAGGACCATTCTCGATCCGAATTTCCGCTGTACAGCCTCGTTAGTTCGTTGTTAAAGCTTAAGCAGAAAAATTTTGTCAATGTGTCGCGGGAGAGATTTGATGGCCTCTAATATTCTGTTGTCGCGTCTGTATTTTCTGCCAATAGTGTTGTGCGCAGCGAATGCGGCTATAGGCGCCGGTTTGCCGTCAGACAGAAACACGAGTCCTCAAGCGCCTCAGTATGGGCAAGTTGTTTCCTGGCCAATAACCGTATCCCAAGGAGAACTGCAAAAAATGCAGAAACTCTGGCGTTCTTGTCGCCAGGTAAAAGACCCATGCTCGACCTCAGCAGCGACGATTCTTCAGGAATCGGAACAATTGTATTGGCGTCTGCTTCAAGCGGGGGATGGGGAACGATTGGATCAATGGATTGACGGAGTCAACGATTTTATTGATCGATCGCCAAACATATCAGCGCAAGCTCTAGGGCGTGTCAAAATGTTGTCAGCTTTTGCTAAAATTATGGTTTTCACAGCTCTCTTCGATTTCCATCCCATGAAGTTTTGGCATTTAGATCAAGCGAAAAAGTTTGCCGCACATGCCCGATCTTTGTTGCCGGGAAACGTGAACGCGGTGACGATCGACGCCAACCTCCGTGGTATGAGCCTGTTTATGCTTGGACAAAAACAAGCCGCAAGAGAGCTGCTGCAGCACTTATTAGACTTGCCCAAAGCTCTTGGCGAAAAGGGAATGGAAGCCCCCGTTTCAGCTGGGCACATCCTCATCGCAACTAAGGATCCTATTTTAGTTCGGGAAGGAGTTGCATTGGTCAAAGCTTGCAACGACGACCGCTGCAATCTTCGCTTCTCCTTAGCTCCTTATCGCGCCGTCGGTAACTATCTTGTTTTGGCTGAAGCGGCAGCCTACTTAGGTGAGGATGTCGCAGCCATGGACGCAATGGACGAGGGATACGATTGGGCTAAGTCCCACGGAGCTTCACCTGAGTATCTTGAGAGGATTCAGGAAATGTCTGCGGATCTTTTTTCACCGGGGGGTATTGTGGATGAGTGGCAGTTGGGGTTAGGGATCGGCGCCATACGCTACCCTTTTGGTTTCTCGCAACGAAGCGAAGTCTGTGGCGTGTGTCACTATAATGCACAAGTTCCAGCGAATCTCTATGAGTAAACGAGTTTGGAATACGTCAGGGGTTTTCGCTGGTCTGACGCGAGGGAGCTTTCTGATAGCGTGTTTCATGGTGGCGCTTTGTAGCGTCCTTAGCACGGATGCTGAGGGTTCTTGTTGCTTGTGCAAGAGAAACTACTATGAACTCCGAGGCCTGAAACCAATCCTGGTTGGCAGCATCAATTGGTTGACGGAAAGCGCGGGAAATTGTGCGCAGTTTGATCGTCATTGGCTTCCTGGGGATAGCCCTGGGCATCATTATAGTTTCCTCGCACAATGTAGGGACATAAGTGAAGAAACCAAGGGCGAAGCTTGTTCTTTTGCCGCGGATCAGACGATAACTATCGAAGACCAAGATGTGTTGGCCCCATGGCAGGACCCTCAGGCGCCTTACCCCGAGTACTATCTGCCCTTATGTGAGACCATGGATTTAGACAATGAACACTGCCTCTATTATCGCTGTTTGGATCATCGGCTAGGGTGTCGGGGGCGGGGCTATCCCATCGACTATGGCCTGCGCTATTGTTTTGCATTTTTGCATGGATGCGACCCCTCTTCCGGGAGTGAGTCCTATGAGCGCTGGCAAAAAGCGACGCGGGTTTGCCTGCAAAAATCCCTAGCAGAATCTGAGTCCCTTTCCTCGGGCATAACTTGTGAGGGAGTCGAATCGCTAGCCTTTTCCTCCCATGCCTCATGCTATACGGAAGGGGCCAAGGCTGAGGGTGGCCCCAGTATATGCGAATTGATGCCTGCTGACTGGGTGAAGATTCTGCGATGTATTGGTTGGGAAGATCGTTTGTCTACGCGTTTTCTCGCGCAGGCCAAAGCAGTGATGGATCGCTGCCTAGCAAAGCCTAGCGGGGTTGAAACTGTGACATGGGAACAATGACAAAGTCATCGCTCAAGCCGCTAGCTCGCCAGTAAAGTTCCAGGGCAATCTGAAAACGCGGTCCTTGAAAATAGCGCATAGTAAGATTGTGAACGCCCTTGGTGAGATAAATTGATCCTTCTTTGTATTGTGGATCGTGTTGGCCATCATGCACAATAACAGGTTGATTATTAATCGTTAGAATGGTGCCATCGTCGCTGCGTATTTTAAAGTGATAGGTATTGTCTTCGGGGACAATAATCTTCGTCAGGGCATCAAAAGTAAACCATTCGAAGACTTTGGTGGCTAAGCTATCATTGACGCCAGGAAAGCCCTCGGAAAAATTGCGCGGACTAACGGCGAAATTAGGCATGCAAATTTCAGCGATGGGTTTGCGGCTTTTCACGATCTCATCGAAATACAGCTGTAAGAACTTTCGCTCATTGGCATAGTCTTGGGCAACTTTACTCGCATAGTTTGGCGCCTGGCTGATGGAGGGATCTGGCCCAAAATAGTAGACCTCGGCCTTGATTGGAAAATAGTCGGTCTTGCCATCCAGTTCTTTGCGGCAAGGGTAAAAAGGCTTGTTGCAGGGATTCTTTGCCTGTTGTTGCGGATCCTTGTCACATTCTGGTGGCGGCGGATCAACGATAGGTGGATTTTTCGTGGGCGGCGGCGGCGGAGGAGGCTCCTCTGTTGGTGGTTCCTCAGGTGGCACAGTCGGTGTCGGAGCTGCATCTGATTTGCTTCTACCTTTAAACAAGGCGCTCTGGCAGGTGCTAAGAGTGAGCACAAGCGAAACGGAGAGCCCGCAGATGGAGAATTTAGAGTTGACGTTGCGCATACAGTCTCCCAAAAACCCGTGCAAATGAGTTAAACACTCTCTAAAGCCCATGCACCAAAGATCTTTGTCATGAACCTATGGGCATGCATTAAACATATGTCTAAAAGGAAATAGTATTTCTAGGATAGCTTAGGTGAGGTCTTTTGGTCAATCCTGGGGAAATCTAGGCCCGACCGTTAACCCGGTCTTAGATGTCTCTGGGCACCAGTGAAGCGGCATAAGAAAAAACTTTGTCATAATGAACGCCAGAGCAGTCCTTCATAGGCGCAAGCACCAGGTCGGGCTGGCAAGAGGATTTCATGGTCCGGCAATGATCTGAGCAGCCGACATTTGCCTCGGAAATGACTTCTATATGACCAAATTCTGCTGAAAAACCACAACGCCCCTTGCCATAGACAGCAATAAAGCCCTTTCGCATCTCTTGCGTGGGGGAGAGCTTTAGGGCATCGCATAAAGCAATGGGGTTTTCATTAGCCCAGCGAAGGAATTCGTTGGCAGATCCACCAGCGGTGTAGATTTTAGGTTCTTGAGAAGCGCCCAAATCTACGGGTAAATTGTAGAAGTTATTGGTGCTTCCCGTCGTAGCATCAAGGGCCAGCACCACCCCGCTCAAACAACGTCCTTGGCGGTTTATTTTCCGTCCGACGACGCCAGCTGAGATGGCCAAGGTGTTGGCAAACTGCTCGTCGACCATGCCGCCCGGTGAGAGCCAGGTGCGAACCATTAAGGATGGCAAGTCCAACTCTCGGTAAGGAAGTAAAGGCTCCAGGTGGGGACCGATTTCTAAGCCGGGCTGTATAAACGGTCGATAGTATAAGAGTCTTTTGTACATGGAAACCAGCTCATGGGTGTCCACTTTTGAATGGGCATAAGGTTGGCTGGCTTCTTGCGAACTGAGGATAAAAACAAAGTGATCGCTGGACTGTCCCAAGGCTACCGGCGCCAATAAACTGGCACTTAGCAATGCGCTCAAGGAGCAAAGGGTTCCCTCTGGCGTAAGATTTCTGGGTGTGATGGTCGGCCACATACATTCCCTCCTATTCGTTGGGTTGCTGGTGTTGGCCTCTAGAAATCACACGATCAGATGACTAAGGGTATCTTCGGGTTATTGGGGCAGGAACTTCAATTTTTCTCTATTATCTAAAAATAACAGCTTGTTGCCTGAATTTTCCACTGAGCCACGGTATAAGCTAAAAAGTAACTTCTTCCCGTTTGTTAGGAAGGGTTTAGGCAAGATCTTAGTTTGTGTGGGTATAATATACGGAATTGGCGGGGCTACGGCGGGGTTGATTTACCCCTTTGCAGTGAAATCTTGCGCTCTTCAGAGCCCCAATTGTCCCTGATTCTTGGCAGAAATCTTGGTTAAGTGGTCCTCCAGGCGAGCGATTTCCGTTTCCCAATTGTCCGGTCGGCGGCCCTCAGGAAAGTTTTCCCAAGCGGCGTTGCTGTTAATCACTGCGTCGCGAATCAGGTTCTTAACCCCGGTATTGGCGAGCCAAGTTAGGATCTCGCCTGCGTTGAGGCCGCGATCTTTCATTGCAGTTCGATATTCAGAAACATAGGTTTCTTTCCATTCAGAACGAAAACATGCTTGTTGCCAGGTATCTTCGTTATTGTTCTTACGACCCCAGGGCTCAGGTGTAAATATATCGGTGGCATTGCCATAGAAGGCTCCATCTGGCGAAAAACCCATCGTCGCGTCTTGATCCCAATGGAAGAAGCTAAATTTCCCCCCGACCTTGGGGTTGGTGAAGAGAATATAGTTCTTGGTAATAGAGTCGACATCTTTGAAAAAGTGATTGATATAGAGCCGGCGGAAGTAGCTGGTGCGATCGATTGTGTCTGCGCCTTCGCAGAAGGCATTTTGCTTTGCAACCAAAGCGCCGATGTCTGCTCCTTTCCCTTCTGCTTCAAAATTTCCAGGCTGACATTGGCTCCAGCTACAATCAGACTCAGATTTGAGGATATGCGCGCCTTTGCCCGCGATGTCTTCTGCTGCCAGCTGCCAGTCCTCCAAAACTATATATAGGGAGTTTCGCACAATATTGGGATCACTCATCCGCCCTTTGTTCTCGGCGCCGAAGTCTCCGGCAATTGGGAGCATGGCAAAGTCGACATACGGTGCATATCCACCCTGCATGATGACATTTGAAAAGACGATAAACTGGCGGAGATAGGTGGGATCGTTATAGGATGCATTTAGTACGATCTTATTCTTCTGTACCCCATGGAATGTTGGAAATGGTCCACCCTTCTTGAATTTCATAGTCAGTGATTTTCTGGGGAATTGAATGGTGATACCGCCACGAACTTTCAATTGTGCCGTATATACCTGACCACTGATTTTAACCTGTATCTCCGGGCCATAAGTCTGCTTAGGGGCAGGTTTAGCACAGTTGGGACATGCCCAAGCTTCGCCACCAGTTTTATTAGCGACCATACTTGGAGTCAATGGTCCCCAAGCATCGCCCTCTTTGCTTCGGAACTCGAAATTTTGAATGGCCTTGGGTACATAAGTGAGGCTAGTGTTGAGTGCCTTGATCTGCGATGGTTCCTCAGCGGCTTGTCTGGAATCAAAACCTCGGCATTGCAGTAGAAATTGCAAGAGAAAGACTGAGACCATCAGACTAAGCGTAGGTAATGTGAATGAACTCCATTTCATGATTAGTTCCCTTTATTAAGTTTCCATAGGCATACAAGTACGCAGCATAGAATCTGTTTCTGAATCCCACATTGCGTAAGCTTGATGATAATTCTACTACTCCAGGCGTGTTGCCAGGGATGCCAAAAATGCCTAGGATTGAGCTTTCAATGTTATGAAGCCAAGTTCTTCAAGACTCTGAACATTGAAAAACTTTGCACAACCTCGACACGATTCCCGCGTTCAAGCAGCTATTTGACGAGGATTTCAAGGACAAATCGTGCGAAAAACGCAACCTTCCGCAAAGTTTTCGTATTCGAGTTTTGAGCTGTCCCTGTATGTGCCTCGTCCAGGTGGGAGCAGGCAGTTGGCCAATGGAATCAAAACTCCTTTTCTATCTGAGACAGCAAAACCAAGAGCGGGCTTAGGTAGTATTGCTTGAATAGGGTCAAATCCGTGTTTGCTATCGTGATGTCCTGGACGTCTTCATAAACAAACGTGATACTTGCCCCATTATCGTAACTTAGGCTGACCCAGTGAATCGGCCCATCAGCACAACCAGGACAACCAAAGGTCACTGTATTCTTGCTTGGATCCTCCAGCTTCAGAAGTGAAAACTGGTTATAATTTGCCCGTTGGGCCATAAGAGCCCAGCTTACTGGCGCCAAGCTCTTGGTGTCGGTCTTTTCCAAGGAGCCGTCGCTAGCCCGAACTTCCTTTACCACCGAGTACTCGGCAGACGAGGGATTTTTCTGGATGCTGTAGGAAGTAGCGCAATGCTCTAAACACTCACCATAGGAAACTCCGAAACGGATACTCTCCGGCATAGCGCTCAATTCATCGCCAACACTAGAAATCGTTCCTTCCAAAAGAGGAAAGGGTTCGACTAAAATTATTGAGGCTGTAAGTGCTGTTGCACCAACATGGTTTGACACCAGTAATCCAAAACTGATAAATGCCGCGCAAAAATTTTTCATCCTATCATCTCCCCCGTTTTTTATCCCGACTGGCATACACCTCGCTGGGTATTGCCTTTATATAAAATTGACGCACCGACAAAAAGATGTATTATATAAAAAATCACCACTCTTGGTGATTTTTTATCACCGAGACAGTGTAAATGTCTGAAATAAATATATTTTTAGCAAACGATTATCGGCAGGTACTCGAACTTCTTCATGGGGCTCATCCACAGAAACGCGGGTATTTTTCGCGCTTGGCCGAAGCTATGAAATGCCATCGCTCCCTGCTGCCACAAGTGATGCGCGGAGATGTGAATCTAACGACCGACCAGGGAGCCGACCTTTGCCGCTACTGGGAATTTTCGGATGAGGAAAGCGAATTTTTCCTAGACCTCATTCTTTGGGAGAGGGCGAGTAGCAAGACGCACAAAAAAATCCTTAGCGCGCGACTGTCAGCTGTAAGGCAGCGCCAAAAACAAATTGCCACGCAGCTTACCCACCCAAGTCTTTCTCGTGATACGGAGCAGATGCTTTACTACGGTTCTTGGATTTACGGTGCCATTCATGTGCTAGCAAGTATTCCCAAATTTGCGCATCGGAACGCGCTGGCAGAGCACTTGCATTTGCCTGAAGAGACGGTAGCAGAAGCTATTCAGGTCATGGTGAATATGGGGTTAATGCAGGAAGTCGGTGGCAGGATCGCCGTCACCAGCAAACAAATCCATCTCTCGGCAAAGTCGCCGATGGCCACGATAAGCCATTTGCAATGGCGCTTAAAGGCCATGCAGACGCCGGGGCCTAACAAAGATAATTTGCATTATTCAGGAGTCTTTGCCATGAGTTCGGAAACTTGGACAGACTTGAGAAGCCGCCTTTTACAGACTATAAAGGACTTCCATGCGGCTATCGGACCCTCCAAGGAGGAGCTCCTTGGAGTGATGAATATCGATTTCTTCGCTCCTTAAGCCGTGACTAAGGAGATGAAATGCGGATGGTTTTAACCCTCGAAATTCCTATAAGAAACATCCAAGATCATACATGAGCTTTTGGTGATCCGAAAGGTATAGCTGGGAACGCTCAATTGGAGGTCGTAGGATCGAGTCACAAAGTAGTAGTCATCATCTTCCGCAGTTTTGGTAGATAGGATCGGATCTACAAATAGCCCGTTCTGCTCCATAATCAAATCGCCGACAGCTTGGGCTTTAGAGTTGGCCAAGGTCTGGTCACAGCTAGCTGGCTCGATCGCCGGGGTGGCCAAGCCAATGGAGGGGAATCCGAGCAATAGGAGCCCCAAAATTGTCTGCCATAGGCGTGATTTTTGCGTGGCTACCTTCGTCATAAACTTCTCCTTTTTATAGGTCGGCTTGCCGCCGAATCCTGGTTGTTGGCAAGAGCAAACCTAGTCGCAGTTGATTTTGATTCATAGATGTTTGTTGTAACAGGAAGACGCCTTTGGTGAGCGGAACTCACCAATTAGATTTAAATGCGCAATAGGCGTCTAGAAATAGACTCTTAGTTTCTCTGGGCCATTATCCCAATCGGTTGCGGTTATAGGCACTTCTTTCCTGGTAGGGTTTAAGTTCTTTAGCCGATAGACTTGGGGGAATTTTCCGAGATCTGGAGTCTTCAATGAAATCACTATTCTCAGTACTGGCTTTTGCACTCATAGTTTTTCCCGTAGCGGCTTGTAAGACTTCAGAAAAGAGTATCGCATCCCAGATTAAAATCGACAACGAGGGGCCATTTCCCTTCGAGGAGATGACGACCAATGTCATCGAGACAATTGAAGAGTTCAGAACGCTCGCGGGGGACTCTGGGTTCTACACGGGATACGTCTATGATCTTGACAGTATCTTTCCTCGCGCTGGCTGGACCGGTGAATTTTTTGCCTTTCGCAGGCGCAATATCTTACACGCAGACATCGTATGGATGGGGAAAAGTGGTTCGGAGACACCGCCAACCACTAGCCAGTCGTATTCAGCAATGCAACTTTTTAACTCTGGGGAGATAAGCGGTGGGGCCCTGTACTATTTTCCTTCATATTCAATAGCAAGCTCCACAGCGCCTTCTTCTGAAATGCAACTGCCAGGTACCATGTTTATCGCGCCTGCCTACTTAAGGTCTCTAACAGACGAAGTTGGTGGAGGCTTCCAAAAAGGTGATGAGGAGCGCCTGCATGCTCGTATTGCGACCATAATTGAGCGTACCTGTGCCAAAGTTAGGCAGACTATCGCATTTACAAAAAATGTATTTTACGTTTACAGTCTAGAATTCGTCCCAGAAACTTATCGTAAGCACTACGCTGGCGCGTCTAATTGCATCGTTGCAGGAGAGGTGCTCGAGAAGGCGCGAGCGGAAGTCAATCAAACCTTAGTTTATCACGAAGCCCATAGCTTTGGTTACTTGCGCAAACTAAGTTCTAGCGAACTTACGAACAGTGACTATAATGCCAAAGAAATTGTTGTCATCGATGACGTGCCCCTCGACATCGGCCCTACAGCGGGAATCATTTCCCTCAAACGTCAGGTTCCTGATTCACACATTATCCTAAGAGCAATGAATCTTAACATAATAAATTCCTCTCTACCCGATGAGCAAACTCAAGTCTGCGATCAATGGATTGTTGATGGGAATGGAGATCCTAACTGCACGCAGGATTTGCCTCAGTTCAAATCTTTAAGCACATTCTATAATCAACCGGTCGAGGCTATTACTCGGAGGGGTGCGATTTCAAACGGTACTGGTGTTACGAGGGATCTAGTCTTTATGAGAGTGGTATCGGCGGATGAAGTGGAACGTCAGCTTACAACTCGGCGTCCAAATCTCCCAGACCCGCAGTTTGAGACCCCAACTTCCGAGTTTTTTACAGAGGAGATGAGTGAGGGCAGTTTGCGAGCCTCACTCTACGGCGCGAAGGGTCGAAATTTTATGACCCTTCATCGGTCCCTGGCAAAAGCCGGCTATAATCGAGAAAAATTCAGCGGCACATTTTTAGTGCCGTTTTTCTACTACATCGAACATGTCCAGCAATTGTTGAGTGACGATTTGTGTGCTAAGGCCGAAACAAAATGCGTCGAGGACTATCTGGAATCCATTGCCCTTTGCCTGCCTTTCAACCCCGATGGCACAGCCAATGCCTCCTATGATGCTTGCCTTTTGAGCAAGCGATCCCAGGCTCCCTTCTGCGGTACTACAGCGTCGAACTGCCGCGCAAACTTAGGCAAGAGTATTCAAGATTTCATCGGGGAGCGGGTCACCGAACAGCACCCGAAATTAATGTCCGACAGCCGCATCCGAAGGCAGTTCTTCAAATTCGCGCAACGACTCATTGAAGAGGCGCCACTCTCCGATGCATTGGAGTCGAAGATTTCCCAGACGATCCTCGCGGCTCATCCGAACAGTCCACCAAGATTTCGCTTTCGTTCTTCAACCAATGCCGAGGATATTGAAGGCTTAAACGGAGCTGGAATGTATCGCTCTGCTGCAGGATGTCTGGACTTAGAAACTGAGGGAACCTTTAGCCCTAAGAAATGCCTGACTTATCGAGAAAGGGCGAGAGCTGAGCGACTACGCGCAGGACTGCAAGCTCTTGCAGAACACCCAAACCTAGTGTTTGATATTACTGACGATCTACAAGACAAGCGGAGCATTCCCAAGGCTGTAAAAAAGGTTTATGCGAGCCTATGGTCGGAAAAGGCCTACATGTATCGCGATTATTTTGGCATAGATCATAAAAAAGTATTCATGGGACTTTTGGCGCACAGCTCATTCATGGATGAATCAGCTAACGGTGTCGCGATCGTCCGACCCAAAGCAAATGGTGAGCTAGAAATCAGTGTCACGGTGCAGCTAGATGACATAAGTATTACCAATCCCAAGATTCCTAGTAGCTATCCTGACCAGATTATTGTTACAGCAGATCGTTCGGGGAGTATCGGCAATCTTAACTACGTTATGAGCTCCAATCTGGCTAATCAGGATATTCTAAGCGGCCCGCAACTTGCAAGTTTGATAGAGCAAATTGCACTCATCTATGGCGATTGGAGCTCAAAAGCAAATAATCCAGCTCTAAAATTAGATTTTGAATTTAAAAGAGGACCCAACTTACTGCCGAAGGCTCCCGACGACCACTACCAAATCCAAGAGCAGATGGACATCAAGCAGGTCAGGCCTTTATAATAGTCGCTGCACTCACTCCTTAAGATGGCAGATACTTTCACGGGATCTTGGCTTTGGAAAGATTCGTTCACGCTTAGGAAGCAGAGCACCCTCTTTGATTGTTGTGCCACAATTAGGAAGACGCCTTTGGTGAGCGGGACTCACCAAAAGACTTTCAGCGTTAGGAACTTTTTATGGGCGATACAGATTTTCTATGACCATAAGAACAATGCCGATGAGGGCGCCACCAGCGATGAGGCCGGCACAAACGGATTCGCTGTTTTCGCCAAAAACTCTTTGTCTCAGGGATGAGCCAGGCTTGGCCCCAGTTTTGAGGCGATGAAAGAGAATCGCGCCAATAGCCATCAGCAAAGCATCTTGAAAGGGCAAAACAAAGGCTAACCCGAGGCCGACTGCTGATAGGGGCATTTTAGCCTTGAGTTTTTTGTTGCCGATTTCCATGGCAATACCAAGCAAGGCGCCCACGATCATCGCTGCTTGGGCTGAGATATGTAAATTGGATAATCCTTGGGTCAACATTTCCGCTACGGCTTTCCATACCGTTGCCGTTGGCAGCGGTAGCTGCTCAGAACCAAAGAGTTCAATCTTGCCATGAAAAAGAGCATAGAAGACTGGGACGGAGGCGAAGGCACCGGCAAAGATTCCCAAGACATGACCCAAAGCTTGCTGCCTTGGTTTGGCACCCAGGAGATAGCCGGGCTTGATGTCCATCAAGAGATTACTGGCATTGGAGGCAACTTCGGCGGTAATGCTGGCCGTCATCAAGTTGGTGGTGACTTTCCCGGGGGAAAGAATGCTGAAGGTAACTTGAGTTAATTTACCCAAGGCGCCGGTCGGGGTGATCGATGTTAGACCCGTGGAATTTACGGCGATCACGGTGAAGATAAAGACCAGGGGTACGGCAAGGACTCCAAGTCCATAAGAAATATCAAACCAGGCATGGCCCATCAGGACGGTTAGGACGCCGAGAAGCGGGATGCCAACCCAAGAAAGCCAAAGCGGCAGTTCAATCTTACCTAAAGCTACGAATTGGCCGGTTTTTCCCGGTCCTTTGAAGATCCCCTTTATCACCTGGGGATTTGAGAAAAATGAGAACAATGAGGCGCTCGTCATCATGGCAACGCCACCCCAAAGCGACCACATGGTGATATTTTTAAATCCACTTCCTTGGATTACTCCATTTTGGATCAGCCAAGGAGCGAGAACCACGTAGTTCAAAAGCCCGCCCAAAAGCAGCGACAATCCAGTCTTGATTCCCAGCAAACCTCCGATGCCCAACATGACGATCGAGGAGTCGAGACGAATCGTTAAATCCTTTAGCGGTGTTCCAAGAATACTAGGGGTGACATAGCGGTAAAGGAATTCATCCCAATAATGTGGCAGCTGTAGGGCTTTAAGACGGATAAATTCCATCACCATGGAACTTTTCAGCATTTCCACCAAGGCCGATGCCGCAGCTGCGGCCATAAGAATCTTTGCCTTAAAGGAGCCCTCTTTGCTGTCTTTTTCGTGGAGACTGTCCATGACCACGGCGGAAGCAAAGCCTTCAGGAAAGGGTAATTGTTCATCATTGATAAAGCGACGTTTGAGTGGAAAAGCAAACAAGACACCCATAATGGACAAGGTGATGGACCAGCATAGGACTTGATAGATTGGTACAATCTGCCCGGTTACCATCATGTAGGCTGGGATAGAGGAAATCAGGGGACCGGTCATGTAGCCAGCGCTGGTAGCGACGGACTGCATGGCGTTATTTTCCAAGATAGTCATGGCCTTGCCGAGACGCATCTTTTCCATAAACTTAAAGATGCCGAAAGATAAGACCACTGAAGTAATGCCGACTCCCAAAGTCCATCCTGTACGTATCCCAACGTAGAGATTGGTAAGACTCAGGACCGATCCAAGCAGGATTCCTGTGAGCGCAGATCGGATGGTAAGCTGAGGCATGTTGCCCCTAAAGACATTTTTCAACCACCACTCGTCTTTTTGCTCGACCGTCATCGTCGCCAGCTGCTCTTGATTCAAGGTCTGAATTGTCATGGTTTGCCTCACTCAGCTGTGTCTATCGGATTCCTCTGCATATCGAAACATTTCGACTTTGGCATGCCTTAAATATTCTGTAGGATTCAAAAAGGCCCGCCCTGTTTACCACCGAGTCGAAGTCAAAGAGAGGGGACTCCTGTTGATCCATTTGCTTGTAGTGCTTTTTCGCTTTGCTTCTTTGAGCCTAGTGAAGATTATAAGTCTCTGTTTTTATAGAATTCATATCCGATGGAATCAGGACCAACCTCCCAAATGGAATGAATGGTCAAGGTTGAGACTAGGCATTCTATTAAATCATACGAGCCTGTTTGAACCCATATTCCTCGGAGGCATGCCTTGGATTTTTCTTTGGCATATGGCCAGGCGTGGAGTCTTTCCTATCGCCGACCTTACCTTTCAGCGACCCATCGCGGGTCGCTTTTACACAGCGATGGGAAATGCGACTCCGGTCACGCGAGTGAGGGATGAGAGTTGGGATACCTTTATGGCTTCAGTTCGCAAGGATTCATTGGTCTTGATCTTGCCTGAGGGCAGGATGAAACGAAAGAATGGGCTCGATAAGGACGGTCAAGTGATGACGGTACGTGGAGGAGTGGCGGATATACTCAAATCGATACCGGATGGAATGATGCTCATTGCCGTCAGTGGTGGTTTGCATCATGTCCAAGCTCCAGGGGAGGGCTTTCCCACTTTATTTCGGCGGGTTTTCATGTCGGTGGAATTGGTAGAGGTGGCAAGTTTTGTCAGGCCGAAGTTAGCATCCGGTTCTTCCCTCGATCCATCTCATGATTTTAAGCAGGCCGTCATAGAGGATCTAACGAAGAGGCGCGACCAAGGGCTTAGTCATTTAGCAGAACACTAGGACAAGCCTTTATGAGAGACGCCCATCTAAATGTTCCTTTTTATGTGCTTAGCCCAGTTTGGTTCCGGGGATTGCGTTTAGCAGCTTCTTGGTAAAATCATGTTGGGGATTTTCATAGATTTCTTCTGAATCGCCATACTCCACGATTTTGCCAGCATACATCACCCCAACTTGATCCGAGAAAAACTTCACCACGGATAAATCGTGAGAGATAAAAATGTAGGTTAAGCCGCGTTCTTCTTGAAGATCGAGCAGCAAGTTCAAAATCTGCGCTTGCACCGAGGCATCGAGGGCTGAGACGCACTCGTCACAGATGATCATCTCAGGTTCTAACGCTAGGGCCCTGGCAATACAGATTCTTTGACGCTGCCCACCGGAAAACTCGTGAGGATAGCGACTTAGGGCGTAGTCATCCAACCCGACGCGACGAAGAAGGGCTACCGCCCGTTCCACACGATCTTCGCGGCTGTCGCCAATGCCATGGATTTTATAGGGTTCAATAAGGGAGTTGCCAATCGTCATACGTGGATTCAGGGAGGCGTAAGGGTTTTGGAAAATATACTGCATTTTTTTACGGAGAGGGCGGACTTCCCCTTCGGACATATTCGTTATGTCCTGACCTAGAAACTGGATGGTCCCAGAGGTCGCGGGTTGTAGTTTAATAATGGTTCGACCTAGTGAAGTCTTGCCACAGCCGGATTCACCGACCAAGCCGAGGGTCTGTCCTCTCCGAACGGTAATGTTGATCTGATCGACAGCCTTGACAAATGAAGTCGGTTTTCCCAAAAAGGTTTTTTTCAGTGGATAGTATTTGCACAAATCAACGGTCTGCAGAATGATTTCGTTGGAGGCTTGATGATTCACTCTCGGAGTGGTGAAATCAGGATTGTTGGGCACCAACTGCTGCCCATCCTCGCTCATGAAATCACTAACCGTCGCCAGGCGCTTGGGCTTAAAATGCATGGGAGGACGGCAAGAGAGCAGGCCTTTCGTGTAAGGGTGCTTAGGCGCTTCGAAAATGGCCTTAGTTGGGCCGACCTCGACGATGTCTCCTCGATAGATGACGACGACGCGGTCCGCGATATCAGCAACAATGCCGAGATCATGGGTGATAAACATCAGACCCATGTTGAAGTCGTTCTTTAAATTCCGCAGCAGCTCCAAAATCGTCTTTTGAATGGTGACGTCAAGAGCCGTGGTTGGCTCATCGGCGATCAAAAGATCAGGCTTGCAAGCGAGAGCCATGGCGATCATGACCCTTTGTTGCTGGCCCCCCGAGATCTCATGGGGGTAGCTCTTGTAACGCTCTTCGGGGTGAGGAATCTCGACTTGACGGAATAAATCTATGACTTTAGCGCGCACATTGGAGCGGTTGCACTTACCATGAATTAAAAGGACTTCCGCCACTTGATCGCCCAAGGTCATCACGGGGTTTAGACTGGTCATGGGTTCTTGAAAGATCATCGAGATGCGATCCCCCCGCAGAGCTCGCATTTCACTTTCGGTTTTTTTAAGGAGATCTTGCCCGTTAAAAAGCACCTCGCCGGTTGAAATGACCGCATTATCAGAAAGTAGTCCCATGACCGTTAAAGCCGTAACGCTTTTGCCCGAGCCTGACTCGCCCACAACGGCGACGGTTTCGCCCTTTTCAATGGAAAAGCTGATTTTTTTGAGAGCTGGAATAGGTTTCTTTTTTGATTGAAATTCGACCGTTAGATTCTTAATTTCCAACAACGATGCCATGCTATTCCTTGTCATGCTTTAAAAGTCTCGTCGCCAAAGACGCTGAATCTTATGTCATCTATGGGGCGTCGTCAGCAATCAATTCCGCAGAGGTCAACGGCGCAGATGGTCAATTTGGCGTCAATAGAACGATTCTCAAAGCATCGGATTTATGGTTTGCCTCTGCTAATGTTGCCCCATAGCCTTGAACTTTTCGTCATAGTTCGATATTGCTAAGGCGCTCAGACTGATATTGGTCGCCAGTATTGTGTTTGACTATTGTTAATGATTTTATAAAAATTTAACCCATCGATAGGGAGTGGATATGCGAATAGGCAAGCGATTTTCCCATATATTTCAGGTTTGGCTACTTTCCAGCCTGGTAATGTCAGGAGTTGCTGTAGGCAACCCTAAGCTGCCTACCAATAGCGAACTGCGGATTGGCGCCTCTCAAGAGTTTGAAAATCTCAACCCAATGCTTTCTTCGATGGCAGCGACCACTTACATATTTTTCGCCACTCGCCGCATCTTGCTGCAGCAAACCGCAGACAATCGCTACTTGCCAGAGATGGTAATCGAACGCCCTTCCATAGAAAATGGCCTCGCTGCTTGGGTAGGGGAAGGGGAGGCAAAACGACTGACGGCCAAGTTTGAAATTCGCCCTGAGGTGGTTTGGGGAGATGGTACTCCGGTGACGGCCCATGATCTCGCCTTTGCCCGTCAGATTGCCCTTGATGACAATATATCTATTGCTTCTCGAACTATTTATGAGGCGATCGAAAAAATAGATATCGATGCTACAAACCCCAAGAAGTTTACCATTACCTACAAAACCGCGAGATGGGATTACAACTCGATTTCGGCGCTCTGGGAATTGTTACCAAAGCATCTGGAAGAACCAGTCTATAAAAAATACGGCAAAGTGCGCGAGGGTTATGAAAAGAACTCTAATTACGTCACCAACCCAACGAATCCCGGTCTTTATAGCGGTCCTTACGTTATATCGGAGTTAAAACTCGGCAGTCATGTTTCCTTGGTTCGTAATCCAAAATGGTGGGGCGCGCAAAAGCCAAGCATTGAAAAGATTACTTTCAAGTTGCTGCCAAATACAGGAACCCTTGAAGCCAACTTGCTCTCGGGCACCATCGATATGATATCGACTTTGGGTCTGGATTTGGATCAGGCTGTCGCTTTAGAGAAAAAAGTAGCGACTGAAAAGCTTCCGTTTGCAGTAAAATTTCGCCCCAGTTTGGAATATGAGCATATTGACCTTAACTTGCGCGACGCTACTCTTGCCGATGTTCGGGTGCGGCGAGCCCTGGTTCATGCCATCAATCGGGATGAATTAACTCAAGCGCTTTTTGGCGGCAGGCAGATTAAAGCCGTGCACAACCTTTCTCCCATTGATCCCTGGTTTACGGATGACCCGAGTAAGATCGCTACCTATACGTTCTCTAGACGAACGGCACAAAAGCTTTTAGATGAAGCCGGCTGGAGCGAGAAGGGCGATGGATTTCGTTATAAAGATGGCAAGAAGCTGAGCTTCGTTTTTATGACGACTTCTGGCAACAAGACCAGGGAATTGGTTCAGACCTACCTACAGGATCAGTGGAAGAAAGTTGGCATTGAAGTCATCGTTAAGAATGAGCAAGCCAGGGTCTTTTTCGGCGAAACCATGCGTAAAATCCAGTTCCCGCACATGGCCCTCTATGCTTGGATTTCTCGGCCAGAGGCATCTCCACGATCTAATTTGCATAGCTCGATGATTCCTTCCGAGGCCAATGCCTATTCAGGGCAAAACTATCCGGGTTGGAACAATCCCGCCGTGGACAAGTTGATTGAAGAACTGGATGTGGAGTTTGACCCAGCAAAACGATTGAGCTTGGCGCATCAAGTCATAAAAGCCTATACAGAGGATGTGCCAGTCATACCCTTATACTATCGCTCCAAAAATACAGTCGTACCGGCAAATCTTAACCGTCATGAGTTGAGCCCCAGCTTAATCCCCGATACACAGTGGGTAGAGTTTTGGGATTTGTCCGGACCAGCCAAAGTCAATTGATAGATTGCCCGAATGCCTTGAATAAAGGCGTGATGACCAAGCCCTTTCGCAGGGCGTGAGAGGTTTCCCCAAGCATGTCAAAATATATCGGTAGGCGATTCCTCCAATCCATCGTGCTGATGTTTATTATGTCCTTTGTCTGCTACGCGATGATGGACCTGATGCCTGGCGATCCCGTCGATCTGATGATTGCTTCAAACCCTGAAATTCGCCCCGAAGACATTGCCCGCTTACGCGAGCTTTACGGGGCCGACAGGTCGGTGTTCAGCAAGTATTCCAGTTGGCTTGGCTCCGCCGTGCAAGGGGACTTCGGATATTCCCGCACTTATAAAATTCCGGTCGTGGAGTTGCTGAAACCCCGGCTCTTTAACACTCTCATTCTTTCCGGACTTGCGTTTACTTTTGCGGTTTTCATCGGGATAACCTTTGGAATCATCGCCGGCCTGCGTCCAGGCTCACGCTTTGACTATGTCGTTAATTTCTTTGCTTTTGCGGGCGTAGCAATGCCTTCCTTTTTTATCGCCATTGTTTTGATCTTGATCTTTGCTGTCGGCCTAAATTGGCTACCCGCAGGTGGGACCATGTCGGTTGGAGCTGCTTCAGGAAACGCGGGGACGTTCGCGGACCGCTTGCCGTATTTGGTTCTGCCTGTACTTGCGCTTACCGTGCTGCAGATGGCCTCCTATGCGCGATATTCCCGCAGTGCGATGATTGAGGCCATGGGCCACGATTTTGTGCGAACCGCAAGGGCAAAAGGTTTGATGGAAAGAACCGTGGTTCTAAAGCATGGCTTCCGCAATGCTTTGATTCCTATCATTACGGTAATTGCGCTAAATACCTCGGGCTTGCTTTCTGGTGCCGTCATTGCCGAGTCCGTGTTTGCCTATCAAGGGGTGGGTAAGACCATTTTG
>JBIKVD010000272.1:0-6090 GCA_044357055.1 Oligoflexales bacterium
CGATCGCCTTCCTGCTCGCCCCGGCTCTTGACTTGGTGGAATTCGTACCATTCCGCATCACCCAGCCATCGTTGATTCACACTGACAAGCTCGGACACTCTTTGTTGGTAGTGACCAGCTAGTTCTCTTACGTATTGACTAAGAACTTTGCTCAGATTTTGGGACATGCGCTGCAGGTCCCTTTCTCTCGCCATCAGCTGCTCATGAAGATTGGAGCCGCGGTTTTGCGAATCTTTGAGAGCTTTGCTAAAGTCTGCAACCAATCCTTTTTGAGCCATGAGCATGGCCTGGCTGGTTTTTCGCCATGCCTGCCAAGCATCTTGCAGGTCTTGCTGATAGTTAAGACCATAGGAATTGAGATCCTTGGCGCGATAGGCGCTAAGCATACTATCCATCTCATCTAATAGTAATCCAGCCTGAACGAATCGCCAGGACGAATAACTGGGCTTGCTCACCTCCGCCTGCAGTCCAGGATTGAGATTGTTGAGATCGATAAAGGCGTGCTCTAAGGCGGCGGCAGCTTCGTTCGCACGCTGCAAGAGGACCGGATTTCCCTTTAAAGCTGGATCGGCGCGAAAAGGCGCCATCTTTGCGCGAAAGGTCATCAGATCTGATTGAGTTTCTGAGACCTGTGCCAGGAGCATTAAGTAATTAAATTGATTACGCCAACCCTGAGACATCTGCTGCAAAGGCGTTCTTTCCACATACAAGCTTTCGACGATCTGAACCAGACCTCGAACCCTAGCGCGCTCTGATTCGGAAAACTTTGGCTCTAGTTCCGCTGTTTCGATTTTTGCTAAAGCGATTCCCTGTGCCACGATCTTGAATTCGAGGGCTTCGAGATTTTCACTTTGCGCCATCCAATAAGGATTAGCGTTGTCCAGTCCCACCCGTACTTTGTGCATAAGCAATCGACTCATCTCTCCCTTGGCGTTCTGTAGCTTGAAGCGAGTTTGTTGAATAAGAGAGGCTGCCTGCAAGGCTTCGCGATAGAGAGGCGAAGCAGGAAGGTCGCTGATCATCTCTTGCCAGGCCAGGATATGATCCGCGGTAATCTCCCCGCGAAAGCTTTCTTCTAGCCATTGTTTCAAGCCATTGAGTTTTTGACTGTTCGAGGCAATCAGGGTTCTTGCCTCCTGAAGGCGACCATCTTGCAAGAGAATATACCCAAGCATGCGCTCTACTCGTTTTGCCTCGGTTGAATTGGGATATTTAGCCATGAGGGTACGAGCCGATTTTTCTGCTTCTGCTAGATTCTCACTTTGTATCAGCGCTTGAGTCCGCTCAAACAAGGCTGTAGCCTTGACTTCAGCTTCGTCTGCAACTTGTTCGTAGATCACAGCCGCTAAAGCAGGCTTCTTCTGAATCCCATACAGTCGAGCTAATCCTAGGCGAAAGAGGTCAAAATCTTTAGGATCGCCTGATTCTATGGCGCGGCTTAAGAACTGCTCGGCAACCTCGTATTCGCCGCGCTTGGCCCATAGAATTCCAGATAGATAGAGGGCTTTGCCACGCACAGCGGGCTTAGCATCTTTCGCTACCTCGACTTGAAGATACTCTTGGCCGATATCCAGCTCATCCTTCCCCATGTAGAGCTTGCCGAAGATATAGGCGAGAGTGTTATTGGCTGCGGGATCCGCTGCTAGCCTTGACTTAATGCGGGGTATGTAGCTTTCCACCGATTCGGTCATACTAACACCACTCCAGATTTCCAGATCTACCGCACCCTGAAGAGCTTGTATGATTTGCTCTTGCGTGCTGTCGGCGTGGCTCAGGAGCGCATCGAGCTGGAACAGAAAATGCTTGTGCGCGAGATGAGGAAGTTTGAGCTTTTGGTAGGCGCCGGCAATGTAGCCATGGGCTTTGATATATTGCAGGGGAATGCTTTGTTGATCCGCGGCGAAAAAGTATTCTAGGTCCCGAACCACCGCATGGGAATCGGTCGTAAAGCTATTCCCGAGAGCGCGGATAAGGGCTTCCTGGGCAAGTCGTTGATGATTGCTCAAATGTCCCGAGTTTTGCTCTTGATGCTGACGCACGCGATGGAGTTCGCCTTGAATGCGCCTTAGTTCGTGCAAAACAGGCAGAACCTCCGCCGAGCCAAAATTGGTCGGCAAGATGGCAAAGAGGATGGCAATGTTAAGGCTTTTGCGCACGCACATCCTCACTTAATTTCATGGTCAACTCGTCTTTTTCCCCATCAATTTTTGCGAGCTTGATCGTCGCTTGATAGGGGCTTGCCTTGTCGACTTCCATATCGATGTTGGCCTGATAGGTCCTCATGGGGGCCGAGAGATATTCGGAAAGTTTCTTGCCGGACGAGCGCATCACGAGCTCAATGGCCATTTTGTGTGAGCCTTTGGCAATGGGACCCAGGTAGATGGGAAATCGCCGACTCGTCAAATGCGAGGACTCCCCCGGGTGGACTGCAAAAACCTCTGCGCCATTCAAGGTCACAATGAGAGAAGAGACCTGAGCCTGAACGCCCTCGCCAATCTCATAGTAAACCTGACCATGAACATAGCCCTCTTCGTTTTGTACTTGCTCGTAGGTTAGCTTAGTCAGCTCCCCCGAGAGACTGTCTACTTGCTGACTTAGAGTCAAAAGTTGGCTAGAGATTTTCTGGAGTTCGTCCATGCCCGGAATCGAGCCTTGGATCTTGGCCGAGCCTAAATCCAAGGGGATCATATCACTATTGGGCTGGAGATGTTGGTTCTCTTCCCCGGTCATAAAACTGGATTCCTTCTGTTGCAGGCGTCGCTCCAATTCATCGAGCATCCTATCGACCTGCGCTTCGGCGCTCAGAGCCGACTGGCTGAAGAACATGATACTGCCCATCAAGATGGCTGGATGCTTCATAACTTCTCCCTGCTACGTTCTGCAGCGCCCCGGCGCTGTGCCAGCGTCATAAGTGATTGTTTGGCGCTCTGGGCCACGGATACTGGAAGAAAGAGAGCAAACTTATCCGGAAGCCGTTTGTATTTTAGCGAGGTCTCTGCTTTTGGAGAGAACTCAGGATTGTATTGTCTGAGAAGGTTCGGCGAAATCGCCAGGTGATCGAGCAATTCTTTATAGGTTGGTGCTCCACGCACAGGTATTTGCGCGACCTCGATCGCATTGTTAGCGCGGGGAATCGTCTTATCCTTTTGCCAGCTCGTATAGACTCGGTACACTGCTACAAACTCGGCATAGAAATTTTTGCTGGCGAAACCAAAGCCGGGAGCTCGATGATGTTGGACGATAAGATCAATATCTTTGGTACCTAGCTTGCGAATCGCTGACTGAAGACTTCTCGTTCCATGATTGTAAGCTGTCACAGCCAGAGGCCAAGTCCCTAGGAGGCGATAGTTATCTTTCATGAGTTTCGCTGCGGCCATAGAAGCCTTGTAGGGATTCGATCTTTCATCAATCAGCTGATTCACATGTAGGTAGTGTTTGGCGGTAGAGGGCATAAATTGCCAAATCCCAGAGGCTCCGACTTTGGACAAGGCTTTCTCATTAAACATCGACTCGACGAAAGCAACTTTTGCAAGCTGTTCAGGCACCCCATGGGATTTGAACGCAGCAGTGATAAATGGCAGAAATTTTTCTGCGCGTTTCGTCGCGGTTAGGAATTCTTCTCTTAATCCACCTTGGCTGCGCAGCTGGGCTCTTCCTAACATCAGACGATTTAGGTGCACCGGGTTGGAAAAATAACTCTGGTACAGCCTTTCTTCGATCAATCCGAATTTGATAGCTTCTTTGCCATGTTTTTTAAAGCGAGCGATCCCCAAATTATATCGATCGACGTATTTCTTTACGATCGCTTGCTTGCGAGCTCGATTGAGCGTCCCCTTCCATCGGTAGCGCTTTTGCAGGGTCGCAAAGTCAACAATATCGATGATCTTATTCGGTAATTCCTGATCATGGATGATAAAGGAGTCGGTGGACGTATCGCGGAAAACGCGCTCCCAAAACCGCACCTTGGCGCGCAAATGAGCTGAAAGGGGAAACTGTTCTTCGGGAAGGCTCTGGGCGCTCGCTGAGCTAGTGATGATGAGGCCCACAAGAAGACACCAGACACCGAGCTTGGCGCGCGAAGCGGATTGACGATGAAAGCTTAGGCTTTGCAAAGGCACCTCGGTGATGAATAGGCGTGAGACGGGGACATCCCATCTTAACAACCGTCATTTCGGCTCACAAAATACAAAACCGACGCAGCGAGCTAGGTAGCAATTACCCGGCTGGCAAGGGTCCGTAAGGTTTCAGCTAATCGGTGCCCCGACGCAGGTGTGAAGTCTCACCGATCGAGAATTTTCTCTGACCTTGCTAGACACGAAGGAAGGCAGATTTGGGACTAGACTTTTTGGTATGGCCTTGTTACCACAATCATTCTCGCGTTTCTTCTCTAGGATCGGGGTGTAGCGCAGCTTGGTAGCGCGTACGTCTGGGGGGCGTGAGGTCGTGGGTTCGAATCCCGCCACCCCGACCATCTTTCTTCTGACAGTTTGAAGCAGCAAGCGGGTCTCACCGCAGAATCACAGTAAAGTTAAGTTATTGAAATCACGAGAGCACGGCCTAGGCCTGGGATCGAGATCATTCGCGCCGTTTCGGGGCATTTCGCTGGGATGCTTCCATTTTGCTACCGGGTTGCTACCAGGCTCATGGCCGCTGGAGTTGCTAAACAAATATTTGTTGAACCCATCATATGTGCAAAACCACTCAATCTTTCACACAAAATCGCTGATCTGTAGATTCGTCAAAAATCCAATTCTTTCAAGATCTTCAGCTATGATCCGATAAGGTTAGAAACAATTATCATGTTCGTTGGATTGGTGAATAAACTATGGCGATACCTCCCTTTTATGAATTCCTGCGACCAGTTTTAGAAGAGATATCCGACAAGAAGTCAATTGATAGCGTGCGTCGCGCCCTTATGCCTTTGATTGCACAACGGATGAAGCTCAGTGAAGAAGATATCGCTGAAAGGCTGGGCAGTGGCCAAAGCCGCTTAGCTAATCGATGCGCTTGGGCAGTTACCTATTTGTCCAAAGCCGGTCTGATTTGTCTACCCCAAAGAGGTAGAGCCGAAATTACACCCACGGGAAAATCCTTCTTATCTACACACGATGGCCCGATTCGAATCAGCGATTTGGACCAGTTTTCTTCATTTCGGGATTTCAAAAATGCAGCCAAACAAAAGTCGGATTCCGAAGAGGAAACCGTTTCTGTTGCAGACTCAGGAAATGGCACCGACCCCGAAGAACGCATTGATTTGGCTACCAACGAGATTAGAACCGCGGTCGGTCAGGAACTTTTAACGATTCTGTCTGAGGTCGACCCTACTTTTTTCGAGCACATCATCTTAGATGTCATGCTGGCAATGGGTTATGGCGGCAAAGTTGGAAGAATGGAGCACACCGGTGGCTCAGGAGATTTCGGTATCGATGGCATCATTCATATGGACCGTCTAGGCTTAGATAAAATATACGTGCAGGCCAAACGATGGAAAAGCCCCGTTCGTCGTCCTGATGTCCAAGGGTTTTACGGAGCCTTGGCAGGAAAAAGAGCTACCAAGGGAGTCATGATAACAACTTCTCTTTTCACCGATGAAGCACTGGAATTTGCTGTATCTGTTTCGAATTCGCTAATTCTAGTGGACGGGAAGCAGCTCACGCAGTTGATGATTGATTTTGGGGTTGGTGTACAGCGGAAGAAGACGATTGTGCTGCCGAGTATCGATCAGGATTACTTTGAATAGTGGCTATATTGAGGCAGTTTGATGCGAATCGGTAAACAGTTAATGAAACATGTTTCTCAATATTTTTTGAACAAAAGATCATTCAATTGGTATAGAACCATAGAAGTTTTCACAATCAGAGGAACGCTGTCCGCTAATTTAGCTTATTCAGCGCAAATTACAGATTCACAAAAGGTTGCATATTACAAAACTCATTTTAGCAGAATTAATCGGGCTGTGGTTGAACTGATTAGCTATGAAAAATGTCGTCAAGATTTTTGGCAAATTGCCGCCAATTCTACTGTTAGAAACAACCAAGATTTTTTCTGGGATTTTTGCGGAATTTCATTTTTCCATGAAGTGGTTAATAG
>JBIKVD010000404.1:0-3673 GCA_044357055.1 Oligoflexales bacterium
GTTTTTTCTCAATAAAGACAGTAGTTGTAATATCTTTAGTGAGTTACCCCCAACGCTAAAGAAGTTGTCGTCCTTTGAGATCCCGCTTCGCTCAAAGACGCTTTCCCAACATTTCATGATTTTCATTTCTAAGTTTGATAATGCCTCTGAATGGTTTTGATCGTAGGTACTTATCGGATCCATTCGAAGGAGCGTAAGGCGATTCCGATCTAATTTTCCGCTTACTCCCATCGGCCAATGATCGATCAAGTAGAATTTTTCTGGCACCAAGGCAGGGGGCAAATTATCTCTCAGGGCATTTCTCAATGAGTCTAAATCAATACCGGGAACTAATTTCACAGTGGCCGCTAGCTTGGGATTCTCTGCCTTCTGCTCCAACTCCACATAGGCATTCAAGCATATTCCTGTCTGCAGCAAGGCTGAACGGATCCCTTCCAATTCAATTCTAATACCTCTCAGTTTTACTTGCTCGTCTTTTCGACCAAGAAAATAGATGCGGTCCCCACCTTGTACGACTAAATCACCGGTCCGATAGAGTCTGTCACCTGGTTTCCTAGGCCAGAGGTCAGGTATAAAACTGGAAGCGGTTTTGTCTCCCTGATTCAGATAACCCAGGCCGACGATTTCCCCTGCAATGAGTAATTCCCCAGGGATCCCTGGGGGTACTGGGTTCAAGGATTCATCGACGATCTCGATCCTAGTGGCTTCGGAAGGGGAACCTATAGGGATAATGTCAATATTCGATTCATGCCCCAAGGGGTGGCAAAGAGCTGTAATGGAAGTTTCACTGGGGCCATAAACATTGATTATGATCTGGAGATTAGGAAATTTCTCGCGCAATAGCCTGCAAACGTCGGGCGAAACTGATTCACCGCCGCATTGAACGATTCGGACGCTTGTGCACAGGGGCCAAGGTGAATCCGTATTGAGCAAAGCAGATAAAACCGAGGGCGTTTGGTCTAGGATGGTTACCCTATGAGAGGAGACGAGTTCAATAAACCGATCGGGGTCCAATAACTCTTCCTTTTGAAAGATGACAGTCGGAACGCCCATGATATACCCGGAAAACAACTGGTGAAGCGATGCATCAAAGGCAAACTCTGAAGTCTGAGCTATGACGTCTGTTTCCGCAATTTGCAGGTATGTTTGTCCCCATCCGAGCTGGTGACTTAACCCCGTTCTTGTATTCACGGTGCCTTTAGGTTTTCCGGTGGTGCCGGAAGTATAAATTATATAGGCCTCGTTTTTAGCCGAGAGTGTTTCAGAGCAATCGATTTTAGCAAGTATCGAATCGTCCACTTCATCAGGAATTCTCAGGAGGTCGGCAAAGAGCGATTCTGGAGAAATCCAAGTAATGCCGGCATGGCTTTGTGGTGGATTCGGTGATATTATGAACGCTTTCGCAAAGTCTGAAAGGACCTGCAAGACCCTTTTTTCTGGCCAGTCAATATCAAGAGGGACATAAGTCGAACCCATTCTCATGGCTGCATGCACCAAGGCCACCATTTCAATTGATTTCGGCATTTTGCAGATTATTCTGCTTCCAGCCATCAAACCGTGCTGAGACAAACCAATCATGGTTCGCCTGACCAAGACTTCAAATTCCTGGAAGGAGTAGAGGGTGCCCTGAAAAACATAGGCGATTTTAGACGGCCTTTCCAGGGCCACATGCTTAATGGAATTCAGGTTGAGTCTGTCCTGTATGGGCATTTTGTGTGCAGCTGTTAATCTGTGCTGGACTTGTTGACGCCAGTCTTCCCGCATTTCTTGACTGAATTCCCTTAGATTAATTTTGGGATTTGAAAACGCTTTAATGGTCCGAATATAATCCCTGAAAAACCCCATGATGAATCGTTCTGTGAAAACATTCACGTTGTAGGTCAAAGAAAAACTCAATTGACTATTGTTTGTCGGCACGATGGCCATACTCAGATCATAACCCGTGAATTCATCGAAATGGATGTTTTTTAAAACCAAAGGACCATCGCGGTTTTCCTGTTCCATCAGCTGATTGACCGGGAAATTCTCAAATACATAGTGGGTGTTGAACAGCTCTCTGCCGCTGTCAGATGCCATATTTTCGAGGATTGCTGAAAGGTCAGCATGTCGGTACTCATAAAGTTCGGTATTTGAATTTTGAACCAGCGTGATCAAATCATTGAAGCTGGATATGGCACCTATATTCAACCGGAATGGAAGCGTATTTATAAACAAACCGACCATTTTTTCGTAGTTTGCCAATTCTTCTGGGCGGCAATCCAAAGTGATTCCCGTGACGATGTCCTTGAGTCCACTATATTGCGACAGTGTGAAGACCCATGCGGCTTGCGTGAGAGCATTTAAAGTGGCGCGATGGTGAGCGGCGGACTTTTTTAAGTTCTCAAGCTCTGTGCGGTTGACGGTTTCCTCTAGCGTCCCGTATTCCGGCTTAGTTCCAGACACCTTTGATTTTAGGCTGTCTTGCAGCAGAAATGGGTTGATGTCATGTAACTTGGTTTTCCAGTATTTCGCAGCTAAATTTGAATCTTGACGCCTGAGCCAGGAAACGTATTCACAGAATGATGGTACGCCAGTGGCAGCTCTACCTGTCATTAATTTATCCAGTAAATTTGCTAATGACCAGCCGTCAAGAAGTAAGTGAGGGTAGGACCATACGACTTCGAAGTCTTGCCAAGCTTTTTGAAAAATATGGATACGAAACGGTAAGTCATGCCCCAGGGCAAATCCCCTTCGGATTTCCTCATTAAGAAGTTCTGTGATTCTGTCATCAGGGTTGGGAATGCCTGCAATATCAATGATGGTGAGTGGAATCTGGGCTGACTCATCTAACGTAACTATAACGGGGTGTTTAAGATTATCAAAGACCACAAAACTGCGTAGCTCAGATTGGGATCGCCATAAGCCGTTGACAGCGGTTAATAGTGAGTCGAGTCCATTTTCAACCGTGACTTCAAAACGAAACTGCTGGTAGTATGCCTTATCCATCTGCCTCAAATATTCAAACATCAATCCAGTTTGGACATGGGTCATCCGGAAAATATTTGATATTTGAGGAGCTTTAGAATCGCCTCTTGGACCCGAAGCGTTCTCTGAATATTTCGCGATTTTATCTTTGATTTCCTTAAATTCAGTTTGGTCAAGTTCAGCAAGTGGAAAATCATGCTCATAGTTTGATTGTCTCTTCCATTCAGAGAGATAGGTCACCAATGCGGTTAGGCAAGCGAGGTAAATTTCACTAAGTTCTCGCATTTTTTCTGGTGGAACGACTGCAGGAGTGTATGTCCATTCCATGCTTAAGCCGGTTGAGTTCGCAAAACAGTTCAGTTCCAAGAGGTGGTGTCTGGTATTTTTGCGGCCTCTGACGGTTCCCGTGAATTCTGGTTCGTACCTGAAAGTTTCACTTTGGAGACCATAATCCTGCCCAAGGTAGTTAAACATCACGTCCCTGGGGATGGTTGCCAGGCAATGAGGATCCTTGGCAAAATACCAGGCATTTTCTTTCATTTGAGTGCGTAGGGCATCTCTTGACTCAGGCAAATTTTGCAGCCAATTTGTGTCGGGCCTTGCTGTATTTAACCGCAGAGGCACCACGTTTGTGAACCACCCTACGTTGCGTGCGACATCTAAGTCCTTGATCAGGTCTCTGCCATGACGTTCAGTGTCAATGGTCCAG
>JBIKVD010000036.1:0-18644 GCA_044357055.1 Oligoflexales bacterium
GAAATACCTAGATTCAGGGACTTACGGCCATAGGAAAAAAGAACCTTAACAATTTGGCTAGTTTTTCGCCACCTCATGGGGTGCGAAAGAGACTGTCCCTAGATGGGTCTTTGGTGGCAAGAGTGGGGTACGGGCTTTAACAATCCAATTCCACGATGCAGCTACAGCATTGTTCAACAAAATCCCAGGTTTCTGGCAGGTAACTATTCATCAACTCTTGCGGCAGAATCATTTCTTCTCCTGTGGCTTGGCAAGATGTGATACCCGAAACGGGCCGATTTCGCTGTGGGCATTTTCCCTGAGCCCAAAAATGGACAATCTCTCTGGTACCAATCGAATCCGCGCGACAATGTTTTGCCCGAGTACTGAACTCAAGCTTCCATTCCTGGGCAGTTCTTCCCGGCAAAGCTTTCACATGCGGATTCCACCAGCCCAGCCGCATGTCCACCTGGGGGATCCCAGGGCAAGGGTTGTCGCTGCTTTCTGGAGGGGAGCGGCTCCCACCAAAAACGGCACCATCAATTGCCAGAAGGAAGATAATTCCAAAGATCATCTTCAAAGTTTTGGTACGTGCATCGTTGTACAATGGACGACCCCTCCTTTCACTAGTAATGAGTCTGCGTAAACCCAGTGAGTTTCATAACCCTCGGCGCTCATGATTTTCTCGATCGTCAATTTCGTTTTTGCAATTAACTCGTTGAGCTTATCTAGGTCTTCATATTCGCGACCCGTTTGGAAGCCGACGTATTCTGGGAAAAGGGCGCTTTTTTTGGTTCCATTGTTGATCAACAAGGCGTTCGTCACAGGAGCGTAGAAGATTGTTTTATCGAATCCGTTCTTCAGATAGTTTGCGATCAAAAAGGGCACTCGAATGACCTCATAACCAAGCTCAGCCAATTTTTTTGCATTGCGATCTAGCCGTTTCTTTATGAGATCCATTTCTGGCATATTTGTTAACAATCCAACCTTTCCTGAAGCCGCGAGGAGTAAGGGATCTACTTCGGATACGAGGATTTTACTTTTCGATATAGGAAGCATGAACATATCTGAATGACCTGTCGTCTCGACTCTCATCGAGTTAGACAACCTCTCCAAAAATATCGGCTCTAAGCCACTTAAGGCTCGCAGCTCGGTGGCGAGTTGCTCCCTTGTTTCGGGACTAATCTCCGATTCTTCGAGATTGGCGTCATCACCAGAATTGATCACTGCGAAGATGTGTTTGTCGGTCGTGGTTAGATTACCCCACTCACTGCGGATGGGAGTATAGGCATGCTTGAAGTGGGAGAATTCTGGCATTTCCGTGAGCCGGAAGAGGGGCTCTTGATCACTGAGTCGATCCTTATAATAGCGGAGGGTTACGAATATAGGATCGCCAGAATCAGCTATGGCTGTTCGAGCCATATAGTCCCGGGTCCAGATTTCAGCATCTTGTCCAAAGAACGATATATTTTTATGGCCTCGCAAGTTTTCGTCTAAAGTCACTTTATCTGGTTGCCCGAGGACCACAGCTTTCGCGCCGGCAGAAAGGATGAAATGCAAGTACTCGTTGAGGAGTGTGTATTTTTCCAATCCGGCCGAAATAATAATGTACTCGGTTGGTTCATATTCAGGGACCAACTTCAAGCGATTCCGATAGAGCTCTTCATACGCCGTGGCATCTTTCGCTTTCCAATTCTCATGGACTCCCATCTTGATGTCGCTCTTGGAATGAGTCGATTTGCAATGAGTGATGAGGATAGCGAGCAAAAAGATTCTCAGGATTTGCATTTCCGCAACCTATGAGGCAAAGGGTCGAAATTTCAGAATGAAACGAGTGGCTTTCGAGCATCATAATAGATCATGGCTGGCTTAGCAACGAGGTCTTGACTTCTCAGGTAAGGGAAAGCAGCTGGCAGGACGCCGGGTCAGCCCCTTAGAAGGAAGTATGGAAATTATAGAGGGGATTAAGTCTGCCATATCGAGCATCAACCCGCGCAGAACCATCCATCCAGGGGTCATCCGAGGTGTCGAGGCTAAATTGATAGTGACCATCCTGAAAGCCAACAAAAAAGACAAACAAGACTTCGACACCGTCGCGCTTGCTCGGAAGGTTATGGCGCTCCAGGAGTCCATAAGTCGTGTCTTTGGTAGCGACCTCTTGGTTACGACATCCGATGAGCACAAAGTCGACATCGGGTGCTTTGCTGTAGTATTTAGTCACTTGCGCAAAGGCCTGAAACAGGGTGATTTTGCGCTCCTCTTGATCGAGAAACGAGCAGAGGGATTCAGCGGCAAACGCGCGATGATTGGCAAAGAGCGCTGCGACGAAGATGAGACTACGTAAAAAAAGGGCTTGGGACATAAAAGAAATTTCCTTAAGTGAAGCTTTTTCATGGCTGGTTTCGATGGGTGCAAGTCTCGCTTGATACGCCCCAGATCGGGGTAGACTAAAATGTGCGACAAAGCAAGTGAAAAGCTTTTAGCGACTCTTACTTTGGGTGGGCTCTTGCGGTGCCTGCTTTGGACAGTCATCTTGCGCGGGGACGAGGTGTTGGCACAGGAAAGCTAAGGTTGTTTGCCTGTAGCTGTCGTCCTCGCTAGCAAAAGCTCCGGTATGGCCGGGCTCGGTGACGTCAACCCAGATTTTGTCGCCCCTAGCGTGGGCATAGAGTCGTTGCCCTTGGCGGTACGGCACGGCTGGATCAAGGGGACTGTGGAAAAACAAGAGTGGCACGTGCAAGTTTGGGATCGCCTCCTCTGGCGATAAGTCATCGGAAATCAAAAAGCTTAGCGGCCACTGCAGTGGCCAGGTTAGCCAAAAATCGGCTAGCTTGTCCTTGGCGATGCCGCGATAGCTTGCGAAGGTACTGTCGAGGATAAGACCTCGGATCGCTTTGGATTCTTCCTTTGCTGCCGCGACGGTTGCGATCGCGCCACCCAGGCTTTGGCCAATCAGAAATAGATTGCCAGCGGTTTGGCTTTGAGCATGCTTCTTTGCATACTGAAGGAAGGCAACTGCATCCTCAATGCTTCCAGCTCTTGTGATTGACCCTTCCGATTGACCATAGCCACGGTAGTCGAAGGTAATGACGTCGAAACCATACTCAACCAACCAGACCACAAAGAAGAAGTGCGCGGTCATATTCTGCGCATTGCCATGGAAATGCAGGATCGTTCCTTTGGGTGTGCCTTTGGCGGCAAGGCGCCAACCTGATAACCAAATCCCATCGCTTGATTCCAAGCGGATGTCTTCATAGGCGAGGTTCAGTGCTGAAGGATCGGCATATTTTTCGCTGTCAGGAAAGTAAAACAGATGGTTGCAGGAGCTGTTAAGCAGGAGCAGCAAGCATCCGTATAGGGATCGTGATTTCATGTCGCTATGGGCTCCGCTCTGATTTTTACTGAATTCTGTGGAATCCGTGGTAGGAGCTTATAAGACTTCATCTTAATGGACATTGAACGACCCTTCACGAATCTAAAAAATAATCCAATAAATTCAAATTGATATAGGCGTTTCTGCCTGTGTCCTTTTTTTCTACCCTCAAAGCTACCAGAGAAAACTCGCTGCACGGTGCCTTACTTTTGGGGTCCATCGGCTTAGGGTTTCAAAATGGCAATCCCGATGTTAGAAGGGATGCGCAGGACAGGATCTATTATTGTTAGAGAGGATTTGATGATGGCTACAAATTGGCTTGGGTTGGCGCTGTTACTTCCGGCTTTGTTTGGCAATTGGTCATGTACCCAAGAACAACAGAATCAAATATCCCGTGGCATTCAGAACTATACGGGAACGGATGGCGTTCTTGATGTAATGAGTGGCGGCAAGCTGATGTATCGGATCATTAAGATCGATAAATTAACGACAGCCGAGCCCACAGGAGGAAGTAGCGCCACTTCGAGAGATTATCGCTTTGGCTATGGCCATATGGATAAGAACCTTAACTACATCGTGGATGAGGGGGAATTAAAAATCTACTTTGAGGTCAGCAACTATTCCACAGAGTATTTTTTCTACGAGAACCCTGCGGAGTAGGTTTTATGCTAGCTAAGGAGCTTTTTGCCTTACAAAGCAAAGAGCCAGGTTTGTTGCTGATTGATGCGCGCAGCCCTCTTGAATTCAAGAAAGGGCACATTCCCGGCGCATTCAATTTGCCCCTACTGGATGATGCCGCCAGGGCTCATGTGGGGACTCTCTATAAAACCCAGGGGCGTGAGGTAGCCGTGCCGGAGGCACTATGCGCCGTTGCAGCGAGAGCCCAAGAAATCGTCGATAGACTCTCTTTCCTTTTTGACGAGGCAAAGGCCGCCCCTGTGGTGATTTATTGCGCTCGTGGTGGGATGCGGTCTGGCGCGTTGACGGTTCTTAGTTCTTCCCTTGGTCACAAAGCTATTCAATTGGCAGGGGGATACAAATCCTATCGGCAGGAAGTCTTGCAGCTTCTTGGCAAAATGGAGAGCAAGGCCAAAGTTTTACTGAATGGCCAGACCGGAGTTGGAAAAACAAGGGTGATTAAGCTCTTGCAAGAGAGGGGAGTACCCGCCATCGATCTCGAAGCACTAGCGGGCCATCGAGGGTCAGCTTTTGGACACTTTGGACTTACAAAAGAGAGCCCTTCCCAACAGGGTTTCGAAAATCGCATCGCCCACGCTTTTTTCCCATGGCGAGATAGCGTTGGCATAGTGCTAGAGCTAGAAAATGCGCTGGGAGCTGTGGTCGTGCCGGGCGGGCTGCGCAAAAGTATGTACCAGTCGCCCATGGTTTATCTATCGCGTGATTTACCAGGACGTATTGAGCTCATTGAAGCCGAGTACTTGGCAAACGGTCTTCCTTCGAGCGAGGATTTTACGTCTGCTCTGCAGATGCTTCAGGGTCGAGTCCCAACGGAAGTGATGCAGGAGATCAAGAGCGACTTCGCAGGCAGTAACTTGCACGGCGTTATTCAAAAGTTACTCGTTCATCGTTATGATAAAGCCTACGATCGAAGTCTGGAGCGACATCGCCATCAGGTCATTGGTCATATTGATTTTGATCAAGGCGAAAGTCTTGGCCTCGAGAAGCTCATCAGCATTGTGAATGAGTTATGGGCTGGAACTTAGGATTTTCTGTAGAATCTGAAAGCGCAGAGCTTCGTTGATACCCTCCTTGGGCAAGTCCAATTGCAGAAAATTGGCGTTGAAACCACTGGATTTGAGTGAGGCGGCGAATTCTTTGGCCTGTCCCAGATCGGGGCTTTTAGACGCGTTGTCGTGATAGATGTAGACATTTTTGGGTAAGCTTTCAAAATCAAAAGCCAAGGATGCATCGTCAAGATCGAGTGCTGCCGAATCTCGCAGCTGCTTGAGGTAAGTCTGCACAGTTGAGCTCTCCGATTGATTGGCCAGACTTGGCAAATCGAACATGCCATTCTCAATAACCAAGTTTTGCAGACCTCTTTCCCTTAAGATAGGAATGATTCGACTTGCCCATACGCTCGCCTTATCGCTTAGCCATAAGCCCTCCCACTTTTCAACGGTCTTCGCTCTTGCGTGGCTTTGGCCGCTTTGCAGGATCTGCTGGATGGCAAGCCAAAGATCTTTGGGATGATCCTTTCTTGCTTCTTCTCCGATAACGCTCGGATAGGGTACGACGATAACGCTGAAGCCCTTGTCAAGAATGCTTTGCACACTCGCCAGGCGACAGATTCCCTGCTGAGAGGATTGGGCCGGCAAATCGCCGATCATGACAAAGAGGCTGGCGCTAACGGCTTTATGACAAAACGACCACTTAGCTTGGGCTTTTTGTTGGAGCGAGTTCCAATAGCCGGTTTGAATGACGCGGTGTTCAAAAGGCGTGTTGGTCGCGAGGGTCTTTTGCGGATCAAACTGAAGAGCATCGGGTCCGTTAAGGCTTGCACAGGAGGTGAGAGCCATTAGGTATATTATGAAATAAATACAGTATGTTATCTTCGCTTTGCTCGTCATGGCTTCATCCTCGAATCGATTTGCTTTGATCGCGCTAAGAGCTGCGGTTCTCTGGCAGTGATTATGGCAATCTTTTCCTCGATCTAGCTAGGCAAAAATTTACCTCTGATGCTGCAAGCAGCATCTTATCGTGATAAGAAATTTCGATTTGATTTTTTCGCTTTAGGAATAAAATGCCGGCACCGACCCTTTGCAAGCCATAGGGGAGGCGCCCATAATTTAAAGTGCGGTAATTTTTTGTCTTTTTGTTTCTGATGTTGACGGTTGAAGAGGAATTTATGGCCAAAGATGTGAAGGTTCCCTCGGTAGGCGAAAGTGTTACAGAAGGCATGATTGCGACATGGCATGTGTCAGACGGCAGTGTCGTTAAGCGAGACGAGGTCCTCGTTGATCTAGAAACGGACAAGGCGACCGTTGAAATTGTGGCCGAGGCAGGAGGTGTCATCCAAATCAAAAAAAAGGTCGGTGACACGGTTAAAGTGGGGGAGGTCATTGCATCGATAGATGAAGCAGCAGCTGCTACCTCTTCGGCTAGCGCACCTTCCGCTTCTTCCGAAAAAGTTACCGCGGAGTCCAAGTCTGTTGCTCCTAAAGCGCCAGTCGCCAACGCGGCTCCCCCTTCAGGTTCGGCGCGCAGTTACGAAGCTTCGCCTGCCGTGAGGCGGATTGCCGATGAAACGGGTGTGGCACCAGCGAGCGTTCCAGGCAGCGGCCGCGATGGTCGGGTGACGAAGGGTGATATGTTAAGCGCTAGTGCCGCCGCGCCCAAACCAGCAGCGACGCAACCGGCTACCCAAGCAGCCGCAGATACAACTTCGGCGAAATCAGCCAAATCTGGCCCTGCTCCTGCAGGTCCCGCAGCGGTATCTCCTGGTAGCGACGGGCGCGAGCGTCGAGAATGGCGTGAGCCCATGACGATGCTGCGACGTCGAATTGCAGAGCGATTAGTGGCCTCTCAACACACAGCGGCTATTCTTACGACTTTCAATGAAATTGATATGACTGCCGCGAAAGAACTGAGGAGCCAATACAAAGACAAATTCAAAGAACGCCATGGGGTAAATCTCGGCTTTATGAGTTTCTTTGTGAAAGCCGCCTGTCATGCGCTTAAAAAATATCCTCGGATCAACGGTTGGATCGACGGTCAGGATTTGGTGTATCACAGTTACTGTGATGTTGGCGTTGCCGTCTCTACTGAGAAGGGGCTTATTGTTCCTGTTTTGCGGAACGCAGACCTCCTAAGTTTTGCTGGAGTCGAAGCTGAAATTGGCCGTTACGCCGAGAAAGCACGCACAGGGAAGATCTCTCTCGACGACTTGGCAGGTGGAACTTTTACGGTATCGAATGGTGGCGTTTTTGGATCCCTCATGTCGACGCCGATTCTGAACCCTCCGCAGAGCGGCATTTTAGGAATGCACAAAATTCAGGATCGTCCCATGGTCCATGGTGGCGAGATCAAAATTCGGCCTATGATGTATGTCGCATTATCTTACGATCACAGAATTGTTGACGGATCTGAGGCCGTCGGTTTTCTGGTGACCGTGAAAGAATGTGTGGAAGACCCTGCGCGTCTTCTTTTTGATTTATAGCTAGGGCCCCTAAACAGGATGGGAACTTAAGAAACTTGTCATGAGCGAAACCCTGCCTTTAGCGGGTGCTCGAGGAAGAAAAAATGACTGCGGAATATGATGTGGTGGTTGTTGGCGGTGGGCCAGCTGGTTATGTTTGTGCGATCCGTGCTGCCCAGTTGGGCCTCAAATCTGCTTGCGTAGAATCTCGCGGTTCTTTAGGGGGCACTTGTTTGAATGTGGGTTGCATCCCGAGCAAAGCCTTGCTGGAATCTTCCCACTTTTTTGCCCGGGCTCAGCATGATGCTGAAGAGCACGGTCTAGTTTTGTCGGGGATTTCCTTAAATTTGGCGGCCATGCTGAAGCGAAAAGAGACCGTCGTTTCCACCATGACGAAGGGGATTGAAGGGCTCTTCAAGAAAAACAAAGTCGCCTATCATGTGGGATTTGGGTCGTTTAAAGACGCCAACACGATTGTGGTGAAAGCTGCTGATGGCACGGAAAGCGAGCTGAGGGGCAAGCATATCGTTATTGCTACAGGGAGCGAGCCTATAGAATTGCCCTTTGCCAAATTTGACGAAGACAGAATCGTGAGTTCCACAGGGGCACTTTCTTTTGCCGAAGTCCCCAAGAAATTGATCGTGATTGGAGGCGGCGTCATCGGACTGGAGCTAGGCAGCGTTTGGCAACGACTTGGCTCAGAAGTCACAGTGATTGAAGGGGCTGTTAGTATTTTAAATGGTATGGACCCAGATATCAAAAAAGAAGCGACCCGACTGTTTAAGAAGCAAGGTCTGAATCTAATGGTTGATGCCAAGGTCGAAGACATTAGCAAGGACAAAAAGGGAGTGAAGGTCAAGGTCGTTGGGAAAAAGGGCAGCGAAGAACTCAGTGCCGATCGCGTGCTTGTGTGTGTCGGACGGCGGCCTTATACGAAAGGCCTAGGTCTAGAAAAAATTGGTGTTGCATTGGATCCAAAAGGCAGGGTGCCAGTCGATAGCCACTATCGCAGTCAATTGCCGCACATTTTTGCCATAGGTGATGTCATCGAAGGACCGATGTTGGCTCACAAATCGGAAGAAGAGGGCGTTGCGGTAGCGGAGATCATCGCGGGCAGGGCTGGGCATGTGAATTATCGGGCGATACCAAACGTGATTTATACTTGGCCTGAGATAGCGAGCGTCGGCCTTGGGGAAGACGAACTAAAGGCTCAGGGTATAGAGGTCAATATTGGCAAATTTCCCTTCGCAGCTAATGGACGTGCCAAGGCAGCGGGCGAGCGAGACGGCTTTATCAAAATCCTCGCCGATAAAAAAACCGATAAGCTGCTTGGCTTTCATGCCATTGGCCCAAATGCTTCGGAGTTGATAGCCGAGGCGGTGATTGCCTTTGAGTTTGATGGTAGTGCGGAGGATCTGGCCCGCTCGGTTCATGCACATCCAACGCTGGCAGAAGCGATCAAAGAAGCGGCGATGGATGTTGACAAGCGTGCGATCCATTTTTAAAGAGATCGCTGTCTAGCGTCAGGGATCTTTATATATTGGCTGGTTTTTAAATGGCATTTGGGATCTCTCATGAGTCACGACCCTAACACGACTAGGAGCATATAGAGTTATGTCGCAACCTCAAGCTGATGGCAGTCATTCTTTTGCGCAAGGCGCGAATACGAGTTTTCTAGAAATTCTTTATCAAGAATACCGGCGCAGCCCTGAGCTTGTAGACCCCAGTTGGCGGCGATTTTTTGAGGGGATGGATTTCGCTGGTGCCAATCAAACCATAGCGACTGGTACCGATGGAGCATCCGCCCAGGGAGCACAAGAAAGCGCCAAGGTTGAGGCCTTTATAAACGCTTACCGGCGCCTGGGGCACCTTTCTGCTGATCTCAATCCCCTCTATCCCAAAACTCAGGTTGAAGCGGATATGACTTTAGCCGCCCATGGTCTCGGGGCTGTTGACTTGCAGAAAGCTTTTTATCCCGCCAATATCACTGGTCAGCAGCAGATGAGTCTTGGGGAAATCCAGTCCTTTCTTCTGGCGACTTACTGCGGACATATCGGTGCGGATTTTCGCGATATTAATAACATCGAGATTGTGACTTGGTTGCAGGAAAAGATGGAATCCTGTCGCAACAAGCCCCAGGTTTCCCCGGCGGTTAAGAAGCGGGTCTTAAACAAATTAGCAGAAGCGGAGGGCTTTGAACGCTTTTTGCAAGCTCGCTACCTAGGTCAAAAGCGCTTTTCTTGCGAAGGATCCGATGCCCTGATCCCTCTTCTCGATATGCTGAATGATGCCGCGGCAAAAGCAGGCGTAGAAGAAATCACGGTGGGGATGGCACATCGGGGTCGGTTGAATGTTCTCTGCAATGTCTTGGGTAAGCCCTTTGAAACTATGTTCAAGGAGTTTGAAGGTAGTGATTACAATCCCTTTGATATTGATGGCGATGTCAAATACCACATGGGCTTTGCCAATGAAGTCAAAACCCTAAGTGGCGGCAAGATTCGCATGTATTTGGCGCCGAATCCAAGTCATTTAGAAATCGTCAACCCAGTCATTGAGGGTTTTGCACGTTGTCGTCAGCGTCTGTTAGGAGATCATGAGCGGAGCCGCGTACTGCCTCTGCTATTGCACGGTGATGCCGCTTTTATTGGTCAAGGAGTGACGGCAGAAACCTTGAATCTGAGTGAGCTGGCGGCATACAAAACCGGCGGGACCATTCATGTCATTACCAATAACCAGATTGGGTTTACGACGGAATCTCACGAAGGTCGCTCGACAGTTTATGCGTCTGGGGTCGCGAAAATCATTTCGGCTCCCGTTTTACATGTCAACGCTGACGATCCCGAAGCGTGCATTTGGGTGGCCCAGCTCGCGGTCGAGTATCGACAAAAGTTCGCCAAGGATATTGTCATCGATCTTATCGGTTATAGGCGCCATGGCCACAATGAAACCGACGAACCTAGCTACACCCAACCCAAGATGTACAAAATTATTAAGGATCACGACACCACTTTTGAGCTCTATGGTAAGCAACTCATATCAGAGAACCTCGAAACCGCTGAGGGAATCAAGACCCTGACCGCGGAAGTACGGGCTGTTCTGCAAAAAGCTCACGATACCTTGCGAGCTGCCAAAGTTAAACCCATGGATCCACCTCCTCCGGTGCTGATGCAGCCTAGCCTTGTGCATGTGAAATCAGATCGGGCGGATATCGAACAGGTGATCGACACCCGTGTGTCTGCGGAAAAATTAGCAGCCTATGCCAAGGCATTGAGCAGTCTGCCCCATGGGTTTACGATCCACCCTAAGCTTGAGAAATTGGTCGAGTCTCGCGCCACCATGCTAACGGGCGACGGTGCCGTAGACTGGTCCTTTGCCGAACTGCTGGCGTTTGCGTCTTTGCAGGCGGAAGGACGACATATTCGTTTATCGGGTCAGGATTGTAAGCGGGGAACCTTCTCCAGCCGTCATGCCGTTTTCAAAGATTTCGAAAATGGCAGCGAGTACAATATATTTTCTCCGCTGCAAAAGCAGGGTTTGGCTGTTGACGTCATTAACAGTCCCTTATCGGAGATGGCCTGTTTGGGTTTTGAATTTGGCTACTCCATTGCCGATCAGAACTCTCTTGTTTTATGGGAGGCTCAGTTTGGCGACTTTTTTAATGGCGCACAGATTATCGTCGATCAGTTTATCGCCGCATGTGAAGCGAAATGGAAGCAAATGACCGGCCTTGTGATGCTCTTGCCTCACGGCCATGAGGGCATGGGTCCAGAACATTCCAGTGCGCGCCCCGAGAGATTTTTGCAGTTAAGCGGCAGTCTCAACATACAAGTCGTCAATGCGACGACTCCGGCGCAGTATTTTCACTTGCTACGACGGCAGATGCACCGGGCTTTCCGCAAGCCATTAATCGTCATGTCCCCGAAGAGCTTGCTGCGTCGCCCTGAGGCTGTTTCAAAAACGATTGACTTTACCGATGGGAGTTTTCGCGAAGTTCTCGATGATGGGAGTATCAGCGACCGCAAGAAAGTCACGGAACTCGTCATGTGCTCGGGGAAAATATACTATGACTTGCTGCAAAAGCGAGAAAAGAACGCCGATTTGCGGGTGAGGGTGCCGATTGTTCGTATGGAACAAATGTATCCCTTCCCTAAGAATCAGATCGCGCAATTGCGTCGTTCCTACCCGGCCCTGAAACGGATCATTTGGACGCAAGAAGAACCCCAGAATATGGGTGGGTGGAACTTTGTGGAGCCCAGGCTCAAGAAATACGCCGAGTGTGAAGTCGAGTACGTCGGGCGAAAATACTCTGGCACCACCGCAGAGGGCTCGTTGAAAGCTCATTCGATCGAACAGGATCGAATTATTCACGACGCGCTTGGACTGGCCTGCAAATGGGAGCCAAAGAAGGCTTAGTGAGGAGCCCTGTTCTATCTTAGGTGGATACTTGCTGCGAATCTCATGAACTAAGGATGGTTTATGGAATCAGTTGTGAATCTCGTCTGGCGCTCTAATCCCTTTTTTAGGTGTCTTGTTTTTTTAATCGTGATCTTTGGCTCGCAGTGCCGCGGTCTGGAGCCTCGAGGCGTTGCGGACGAAGGCCTTGCTCAGCCAGCGGGCATCCAAGCGCAGGATTCACCAGAACCCGGGCCAGCATCTGCAGAGTCGCCTGCGGCGGTGGTTCATAGAATAGAGCCCACTGCGTCTTCCCCCTCATCCACCACGGCCTCAGCAGGGACTGAGGCCACAGTTGCAATGGCGACCCCGGTAGGACCTCGAGATGGCCTCGCGACATTTCGGTCGAGCAGAATATTGCAGGGTCATTGGCGTTCTACCAGCCCTGTTCCCCCGACCGAGTCACCCAGCACTGCAACGACGAGCCCAGTCGATCAGGAAGCGGAGCAAGGGATGGTACTCGTGACTTTGGTTCCATTTCGGGATTATGGCGAGACTCTCGTTTACAAAGGATACGTTCGCCAATTTCTGCCGGGTTCCGCAAAGCCTGTGGGAGGAGGCCAACTTCTCAACCATTTTTATGTACCTATGATTACGGTCAGCGCGGGCGGTAATTCCCTTCAGTTTTCTTCCTTTAGCAGTAGTCCGTGGCAACTGTCGAAGTTGGATTGGAAGGATGATGGGACAGAATTGGGTTTTTGGCAGGGTGATATGGTGGATGCCAAGGGGGGCGTGATGGGCGAAGTGCGGCTGACCCCTTCCCAATCAGAAAATCCGAGCCCAGCTGAATTTGCCGGAGTCGAAAGTGCAAATTGTTTTGCATCAAGTGGGGATCCAGGTGGCACAGGCACAGCCCCCGAAGGGCTTCGACTGGAACGAATCAGAGTCGGTGATCCAGAAACAACATCTCTTGCCTGGCCCCAACTGAACCTAGTGCAATCTCAATCGGAATGTCGCGATACCACTCAGTGTGACTTGGAGGCGCCTAGGGTGAGCTTGCTCCCGTCGCCCGTCTATGGCCAAGACACCGGGCATGACGGGAGTCTCGACACCAAGACAGTTCTCGCGAAGGGAGCCTCTCCCGCGAATCCGTGTCTTGCAACACCAGACGTGCGCCTGCCGCCAGAAGAGGGCTTTCCAAGCGCATTAGTTGAATGGGACCAAGGCGGAGTCTACTATGGTCATTTGTACCATGAAGCCTTAGACCGGTATCAATGGGTTAGGCTGCGCACTATTGGTAGCGAAATCGAGAAAAGGCGTTATGTGTCTGGAACGATGACCATGTTCTTCGGAGATATGGAAGACAATCTCTTTATTGTGCAGCGTTTTACCCCACAGCGAGTTTTTAACGGTGGCCAAGCTTTTGCGTTTGATGGCGAGAAATCAGAAGCCTATTTGCTTGTCAAAGATTTACGCGCTGATCAAATCGAGGCGTCCTACTACTCTAAAAATTATGGATACATCGGTCCGATCAAGTTGTGGCGACAGGGAATGATCAAACCGCCAGAGCCTTTCCGCGTGGTGGCGAGGCCCATTGCCGCGGAAATTCGCAGCGATTGCAAATTAAACTTAGAAATGGAATCTTCTTCCGTAAGTGGCTATTACAATCTCTATGAATCCATCGCCACGCGTGGTGCCTTAAATTGTCCAAGCACAGGCAACTTGCGGGTGAATGGCTTATGGTACGACTACTATAAAGGAATTGCGGTACTGCGACAGGGCCCGGCGCCCATCGGTATCTATCATCACGCGACGCATACCCTGCTGCTTCCCTGACAGCTTCCAGTCCTTATTCTGTGGATTCTTCCGTTTAACCAGGATACAAGTAACAGTCGAATTCTTTTCTGGATGCTTTTTTGGAGGCGCGAAAAAACATGGGCAATTTGCAGTCTAATTTTACACAAAACTCTTACTGGCGCCCTTTGTTTGTTTGTCTTTTTCGTCGATTGATCCCGACATTAGTTGCGGCCGGAGTGTTCATTGTAGCCCTGAAGCCTTTGCCAAGTTCGGCGATAACAGAATTGGACTATGACGGACAGATGGGTGCGGTCGTTCTGCCTTTTATTTCCAGCGCGGGCAGCACCCGAACCTTTGCCGGTGTCGATGGGCAGAAGATTCAGTTCTATACCCTTGGCCAGACAGGTCCTTTGGGTGCGCTAGTGATAGCACCTGGTCGTACAGAATCCTGGTATAAGTGGCGCGAAGTTATGTACGATTTTGCACAAAAAGGATTTGGCCCAATCTACGCATTGGATCACCGTGGTCAAGGTTTTTCAGGGCGCCTCGCTTCTTCTCACCCTTACAAAGGCCATGTCGTAAAGTTTGAGCACTACGTCGACGACTTTGGCGCGTTTATGAAAAAGTTTGTCTTGCCCGAGGTAGGTAACGCTCCGTTATTTCTCTTAGCTCACTCTATGGGAGGCGCAATTTCTGGCCTCTACATGCAAAAAAACCCTGGTGTATTTTCAGCTGCTGCCATGCTGACCCCGATGTTCGCGATTAATATCGGTGATCGTAAGGATTGGGAAGCAGAAGCTTTGCTAAGCTTCTATTGTGCGACAGGCAAGTGCCAGGAGTACGCGCCCGATCGAGGAGATTTTAAATTCGACAAAGAGTTCAAAGATGATTTGGACGCCACCAGTTCCCAGGCCCGGTGGGACCATAATGAAAACGTGATGCGACAAACCCCTGCGATTCAATTGGGTGGCCCTACCAACGGTTGGGTACTGCAAAGTCTGTGGGCCACGAAAGGCTTACGACGCAACGCTGCAAAATTCCGAGATCCTCTGCTGGTATTTTCCGCTGGTCTTGATTTGACGGTTGAGAATGATGCGATTGAGCAGGTATGCCTTGATGCAGGCGATTGTGAGTGGGTCCACTTTCCCTTAGCCAAACATCAGCTGCAGAATGAGATAGACAGCATGCGGGATGACGCCTTTCAGCAGATCTATGATTTTTTCCTAAATTTTCAGTAACGATTCCTTCATAAAAGCGGGGCCTGAGCTCGCGGCCCGTTCAATGGCTTTTGAAGGTGAACGAGGCGCTTATCGAGGCGCCGTTTTCGCTAATTTGCTCATTGCCGCGACTGAAATTCGCCAACAATCCAAAAAGTCCCCCCAAGTGGATATCTAGTCTTTGCCATTTTATGGCGAAGTCGACGCCGTAGGATAGGCGCGGCTCGCTAGCCCAAAGCAGCTCTTGGTCGGAATAAAAAAAGCTTTTTTCAGGTTCCAAGCTCAAATCCATCGAGTCCACCCTAGGATTTTCTGGTGACCCTAGGATGGTGTGCCGCCAATTCAGCCAAGGAAATACCGTGAAATGCTTTGCCAGATTCAAAGCCAGGTTGGTGCCATAGTCGATTTTCTGAACTTGGTAGCGAAAGGGTCGCAGTTCAGATTCGTAACTGCGGTTGTAGCCGCTGTATTGATGCAAGACTTCGATTTTCCTGTAGCCCAGCATAAAAGTAAATTGGGAGAATTTCGGCAGAAATTTTATCGTAGGGGTGTGGTAGACATAGGTGCCTAGTCCGCTGAATCGCACTTTGCTTTGTTGGATAGGCACAGCATCTTGTACCAGGCCGTAGCTGACGAATTTCTCGCCGAGTTCTGCTGAAAATCCGATGCCAAAAGCACGAGCCGAAAATGCCGTCAAAACAGAACTATGCCAGCCGTCCAAATTAAGTTGCAGGTGGTTTTGACCCTCCCCATAGGTAGATTTTTCTGGAATGATTGCGGTATCGAGGTAACGATAGTCGGCACTGAGGGTCACCAGGTTTTTGTCAGGGATGACATGAAAGATCGGTGCGGTCGCAAACAAACTGGGATGTTTTCCACGATGGTTCTTGTACTCTTCTTGCAGGCTATCACGGTTGCTATCCATGCTGTCGGCGAAACATTTACTTTCCAGTGCTACTACCATTAGCGTAAGGGCCAATAGGCACAAAAGGAGCCTGAAGAGGCTCTGCATCATTTCTGGACTCGTTACTCTGCCGTATCTATCAAACACTTGGTGCTTACTCCGGGGGCAACCTGCATTGGCTTTTGCTCCCGACCCTAGGGTCTTTTGAAATTTCGCTGACTTAGGCTCAAGTTCATTTCGGTGGGTCGCTTGAAAACCTGACGAGTCCCTTGGGGGTGTCGAACCCAGGCTTTGTAATGCACATACATATTAGATAGTTGAGAGGATTTCGCCTGAATGGCTTAGGGAGGTATTTCTTGGCGCTGGCCATTTCTTGGTCCAGGCCGAGCAATCCATATTGACAAAAAAGCCTGGGGTCTTTAGACATGATGTTCTAGATTTGGCGAGGTAGCTCAGCTGGTTAGAGCGTAGGATTCATAACCCTAAGGTCGGGAGTTCGAGCCTCCCTCTCGCCACCATTTCGTCTGTACAGTGCGTGAATCCTAAGTCTTCCCTCTATGGCGCATAGATCGTGTCGGACAGCCAGTCGGCTTACAAGATGACTCACGTAAGCTGGATGAAGGCTTTTGCATCCAAGCGTTAAATAGCATCACAATAAGCCGAACAGACAGACCAGTAATTGGAGTTGGAACACTCTCGCAGTCGTTTCAAAGCCCCAATAGTGGACGGAGATTTGGCGAAGGCAGTGACTGACCGCATCGATAGTCGATCACTTCTCTGCGAATGGGGTTGGTGAAATATTCAAGTCGCACTAGGGTTCCAAAGAGATCTGAAATCTCGAGCCCCGTAATGACAAAGCCAGCCTTTAGCTTTGGTACAATGACTCTATTATTTGTCGCGGTATGCTTGCTGGAAATAATTTGAAATCCAACGTCGGTCAGCAAGCCCAGGATAGGCTTCAGTATTGCCGTGTAAAGGCCCTGGCCCTGGTACTCGGGGAGCACGCCTGAGTTTCGCATATAGAACTCCTCGGAGGATTTTTGGTTGCCGATATGCCAACCAACGAAGCGATCCTCTTTGAATAGGCCAAAACGAAAACACAGCGGGGAGCCAACGAACGTTGCCAGTTCCTGCAGCTTTGCTCGCTCATGTTCGCTAAGCAAATCAGGAATGCTCAGTCGTGGTCTCTCCGTGAAGACGACCGGATAGGCCGCAAGCCACAGGGGCTTAAATTGCTCCTGCGATAATCCTCGTAACTCAAATCCATTCGGCAAGAGCTTGCTGTAGTTGTCAAACATATCCATTGTCTCCGTGTCACGCACCTTTCCGCTGTGAGGTATCCAATCACAACAAAAATTCTTTCAGAGGTCGACCATATTTTACCAGAACATGCCATAGCAGCTTGAGTTCCTGGAGACACTCGGCTTCACTCCCACGATCTGCCCACCCCTCAGGATCTTCTTTAAGATTCCTAACAGCAGGCCCAATCCTGCTAGCCGTTAAATAGCCGTCCTTAGCGATTCGTTTGGCTAAAGAGGGCATGCTTGGCCCCCGAAAGTCTCTGGGCACAGCACTTGTGGCGAGGGCGAATCCAGCATGCCATTTCAAGGGGATGTTGTAGCGCTCAGAGATACCCGCTAAATCCTCGCCAACTTCGGTAGCCTTAAAGGAAGGATCCCCTACCAGAGTATCCACATCGCGCGCTAAAAGCACCTCTCCATGCACTTGAGCTTCGATATAGTGATTTAGATTTCTAGTCGGCAGGCGATCCAGCGACAGAGTATCCTGACCTTCTAAATTTATCGTCAAATGCTGGATCAGCTGAGGAACGGAGAAGTTTTCCTCACCGAGAGCGGAGTCGTACTGGAACAGCTCTGAGAGCAGAGCCGCAAGGATGTCCGTGAACTCCTCGTAAGTTCCCTTTTCTTTGGGATCTTGATGGGAGTCCAAGAAGGTAAAGGTACATCGCTGAGATACCGCAGGCTTCAACAAGAAGTAGCAAGAGCCAAAGCGGGGAGAGGGCCCATCGGCATGTAGCATAAGATTTAGCGCGCCGTATTTGGGCCTCTGTTCCTTTGTTATGCTGTCGAAATCGTAGGCGCCGCCAAAAAGACGTTTTTCCCAAAGATCGCGGGCGCCTCCGGGGTGAGCGGACACACTGCCATTGGAGAGCAGGGTCTCGAACTGACTTTTATAAATCCCGGATTCTCGCAGAGCCTGAGCGACGGTTCTCCCTTGTGGGTCGGGACGATCGGGATGAAAATGCAGCGCTACCCGGGCGTGCTGTTTTAACTTCGTGATAGCAATATCAAAGATCGGGTGCGGGATATTACACATACGTAGGATTTGATCGATGGTGGAAAGGGCATCCGATTGCCGGCTTTTCGCATAGGCTGTTATGTGAGCCAGGGCGGCTTTTTGAGCGGGCGTGAGATCTAAGTCCATCAACGAGTCCATACATCGAATTTGGGGGATAGCGTTAACAATAGACGACCAACCAAAGGGTTAACCGCAGCTGTTTTGTTGTTCTACAGGGAGAGGGGTTTGCAGGCAAGGGAGGTTTGGTTATGATCGTTGGTCGCTAGCTAGCAGCCTATTGCGGAACGAGTTGTAAACTGCCCCCCCTTATTGTTGCTGTTTTGATGGATTCATCAGCCGAACATGGTTGTGATACCAGCGGTAAATCGCAAGCAAAGCCTCCAGTCCGCTGATCTTCTTGACTGTGCACCAGGTTCGCCTGGTTAGCGTCTTCAAATTATCCCGGATCATGCCGCAGGTATGGTTTAGGCTAAAGAGAGGATCGAATCCGCCGCGCTTTAGCTCCCC
>JBIKVD010000142.1:0-10193 GCA_044357055.1 Oligoflexales bacterium
AACGCCTTCTTCATCAAAATAGGAATAGGCAAAGCGACAATTGCCATGAATCAGATAGCCGATGTCTGAAAAATTATAGAAACCATTGCCCACGGGCACAGCTCCCGTTTTGTGAAAGACTCGGTTCAGCACCGGCCACGTTTGCTCAAATAGCTCAGGACTAGCTGCACGCAATTGCCGGTTTCTCTCCGTTAAGTAGCGCAAGATTTGATCTCGAGTGAAGCGTAATTGAGGATGGAGCCAAAGGCGGCTCAATAGCTCTACTGCAGACCAAGGTGACATGCGATTTTGCTGGCAATTGGCCGATGAATAATGGGCAGGCCCCCCCTCGGTGGGTGCCCACCGACAAAGCTCAAATCCCGGAATCATCGTCCCCGTCGCCAAAGGCGGCGTGTGTGCAAATCGGGCTGGGTCAGTGAACGATTTCACATAATCTAAAACATTGACGACTTTTTCTCCTTCAAAGGGCTCTTGCTCCAAGAGCCGCAGCTGTTGCAGCACGCAGGAGGGATTTGGATTGAAAGATTGCACCAAGGAAAAATAGATATCATCAAGCAAAACGCGCCCGCCGCACTGACCATCTTTGTTTTTCATTTGTTCAAACTGGGAAAAATCATAATCAGGCCTTGTTTCGTGCAACCTTTGCACAAAAGCGGCGATAAAGGGCAGTTTGACGACACTCCATGATAAGAGCGGCTGATGGGCTGCTTGAAAGGCCTCAGCTCCTGTATTGAGATTACGAAAACCGAAACCGCAAAGACCTGGTTTGCATGAAATCATCTTGGCGATTTCTTCCACAGACAGCTTTAAGCTAGCATCGACGGCGCCCTGACCACCGGTACCTAGCCCTGGCTCCTGCGTCCCATTGTTGCTGCAGTTCAATAAATTGGGCCCCGTCGCTGCAAACGCGCCATTTTCCAATTTTACCCAGGAATAACCAGATCCCGATTGACAGCACTCGCCTTTCACTTCTTGACCCATCGTCAAGGTTCCGACCACTGAAAATTCTGTACCTGGACCGGATCGTAGGTTCACTAAGGGTCCTGCCACACTGCATCCCACGCGACCAAGAGCCTGCTGGCTCAATTTAGCATCTTCGTGCGTGGGAGCCGCGCTCTTACACGCTGTCAGGCCTATGCTCCCGAGCATCAGTACAGGCAGGATTCCTTTTAACATAAGCCTTTCTCCCGCTGTGCTTAGGTACGCTGTGCTTAGGTACGCTGTGCTTAGGTACGCTGTGCTTAGGTACGCTGTGCTTAGGTACGCTGTGCTTAGGTACGCTGTGCTTAGCTACTTGGCACCATGAGTCTTACATCTCTTCTGGTGGCTCCATGCCCAACAGACCTAAACCCAAATGGAGTGTGTGGGCAAAGGAAGTCAGCAGGTATAATCTCGCGGCTCTTCTCTGGGCCTGTTCGTCTTTCATGATGGGGACTTCAATATAGAATTTATTAAAGACTTTGCACAAATTGTAGAGATATTGTCCTAGTATACTAGGACGGTGATGGGTCGCTGCTTGTAGCACGTGTTCGGAAAAATCACAAATTCCTCTCACGAGATCCCTTTCAACCTGTAGCTTACCATAGAGCGTTGCGTCCAAAACTGGGCGCATGCCTTGCTCTTCGGCGCGGCGTAAAATGGATCGACTCCTAGCATAAGTATACATAAGATATGGACCCGTATTGCCGTCAAAGCTTAGCCAAGCTTCCAAATCAAAAACAATGCGATGCTGCGGATCAGCCTGAATCATACCATATTTCAAAGCTCCAAGGGCGAGCTGGCGGACGGTCTTGGCAAAAACCTCCTCACTCCACTTGCCCTTGCTTTCCTCCATGACCTTTGCAACACCATCCTCTATTTGGCTGAGCAATTCATCAAAAAGAACCGAGTTTCCTTTGCGACTGGACATTTTTCCTTCGGGCCGCACGACCATTCCGTAGCTTAAATGATAGCATTGCTTCGCTTGCGGAAAGCCCATGAGTTCCAACGTTTTAAAAACCTGCTGGAAATGATGCTTTTGTTCATCAGCAACCACGACCACAGAATGCTCAATGCCAAATTTCTCGAATTTTCTTCGATGCAATGCCAAGTCTTTGGTAGCATACAGGGTATTGCCATCTCTCTTGCGCAGGATCAAGAAGCCGAGTTTGTGCTCAGACAAATCAATACCAATGGCCCCTTCGCTTTCCGTAAAAATGCCTTTTGCGAGAAACTCATCAACGATCTGCTGGCTTTCCTCAGACAACTCAGATTCGAAAAAATAGTGAGTGAATTCGGCGTGCAAAATACCATAGATTCGTCGGAAATCTTTCATTGACCATTCGCGCGTTGCCTTCCAGCTTTCGAAATAGGTGCCCTTTTTTGCTTCAATCCCGCTTAAGATCTCAGAAATTTTTTGCTTCGCCGCCTCGACGTCCTGAGGATTCGCCTCCGCTAAATATGTATCTGCTTTCGCGTAGGCCTTTCCCAGAGCCGCTACATCCGCCGGCATCTTTCCTACTTCCAGACCATCTCGTTCTAGTTGGAAGAGGCATTTGGCTATATGAGTCCCTTCATCTCCAATATAGTTGACGGGGGTCACCTCAAAACCACAAAATTTCATCATTCTCACTAAGGAATCACCAAGACAAACATTGCGGGCGTGACCAATATGAAATTCTTTGTGGGTATTGGGTTGAGAATACTCAACCATGACTTTTCTATAGAAACCTTGGGGTAGAGCAGCGGCTTTCATCCTCTGCTCAAAAGCAAAAGGCAGGCCCTGAGCCGCTAGATCTGCAAAATTGACAAACACATTTAAGAAAGCTCCTTGCGCCTGCGCTCCCTCTATATCTGCGCTTAACGAGCTTGTGAGGTGCTTTGCCAAATCATGGGCGACTGCTGGTGGGCTCTTCCGCAAAGCCTTTGCAAAGCGAAAGCATGGCATCGCATAATCACCCATCTCAGACTGGGGAGGTCGCTCCCACAGTTGCACCACGTCAGCAGATTGCAGTGGCTGCCAGCCGTCAAGACTCGCACCTTCGCCATTAAGATAGTTCGTCACCACGTTTGCCATTTTGGCCTTTATCGAATCCATACTTAGAGCATCCTATTTTTCTTACCACCGGATTAGAAGAAGACAGAGGGCTTATAAACAATACGGCCAAATTGGTCAAGTTTGTCAAGTGAATTGCCAAAAGCTTAGTCGATGGGCTGGAGGGCCGTTCCATCGTTGCCATGCCATTTGAAAAGGACATACGTAACGTCATCGGCTTGAGTCTGATGGCCAAAGAAATCGAATGCCTCCTTAGCAATCTTTTGTTTGGTTGTTGCGGCAGTGTTCGACGCAGCATCCATAAGCAGGCGCAAAAGCCTTTTCTTACCGTACATTTCCCCGCTTGGATTTTGGCATTCGATCAGGCCATCCGTGTATAAGAAAAGGGCGTCTCCCGGTTGCATCTGCTCGGTATGAAGCTGGTAGGTATGATGAGGATCGTCACCAAGGTGAGGATCCGGTCTTTTCTTAAGAACGACCAGTCCATCTTTGCTCTTTTTTTCCAACCCGCTTCCCTGTTGGCACAAAATGGGAAAATTATGAGCGGCATTTGCATATTGAATCAAGCCAGATTTTAAATCCACCATGGCCACGAAAAATGACATTTTTACTTCTCGAGCTCCACTGCTGTAAACGGCCTTGTTCAATGCTCCTAGGATGCTAGTGGGACTCAAATCCGCATTCACATTTGCCAAGGTTTCAAAAGCGCTTTTTACAGTCGAGGTAATCAGCGCAGCTGGCACCCCGTGACCTGTCGCGTCCCCAATACAGAGATGGAGGCGATCTTTGCTTTCGAGATACCCCCACCAATCTCCACCGCATTCAGAGGCTGGGCTGTAATACCCAGATAATTCCCCCCGACTCAAGGTGACGTCGTCAGCGGGAAAAAAATTCTTTTGCACGAGCTGAGCGGTTTCTAACTCCCGGTCCATCCTGGCTTTTTCGGCAGATAGAGCCAATAGCCGGACAATCTCTCCTGCCATGATTTGAAAAGAATTGGCCAAGGCTCCGATTTCGTCCTTCGTCTTTACCACAATGCTTTTGGTAAAATCGCCACGAGAATACGCGAGCGTAGCTTGATAGAGCTGGCCTAAAGCCGCTGTGATACGCGATGAGAAGAACAGGCCAAACATAGAACCCAAGGCAAGAATGACAATCGTTGCATAGACATTTTTCTCAATCAATTTGGCCGAAGCGCGAAACGCTGTGGCAGAAGGAACCTGCATCGCTAGTAGCAATCGTTCGTCAAGAACCTTTGCAAAAGCATAAATGATTTTCCCCTGCTCTTTGTCAACATACTCACCTGCGCCAATACTCTGAATTTCATCCCTAATACTCTCGTAGATCTTGGGATTGGGCGCAAAACCATCGCCATCACTGACTCGAGGCGGAATCAACATGTCGCCACTCGATAACAATAGGGCAGGATAGAATCCCGCTGACTGCGCGAAAGCGTCGTACTGTTTACGGGGTGCAAGCATCGCACTTAGATACAAGCGATGGTTCGGATCATTGTCAGCCACAAAAACGGCATGAACACCTATTAAAGCTTGGCCGGGAACCGCTGCGAAAATAAATAGATCAGGGGCACCATCGCCGATACCACCCAATTTAGTCTTAAAATCTGCGAGCCATTGCTGCTTCTCAGGCGAGTTTGACGATAGCACATTGAGCTTTTCTGCTAACGTCTGCTCCAGCAAAAGTGAAGTTTTGCCACCCTTCGTCATCTTAGCGCGAAAGTAAACGACATCCTCATCCTGCGTCACCAAAGCTTTGAGATTGGGCCCCTGAAAATAAGCATCACCGCGCTCAAAGTAGTTAGCGCTGACAAAATTAAACCACTGAATCTTTGCCTGCCATTCGGCCTCAATTTGAGACTTCATCGCCGCGACTAAGGCTGCCTGTGATTCAAAAACGTAAGCCCGCTTATCTTCATTAAACAGTCGAACAGAAAGTGATAATGAGGTAAGGAGAGAAGCGAGCAACAGAAGCAGAACTGCGAGTAGAATTTTTGTTCGTATAGATAGCTTCATACTCTCAATCCCGGTTCCGTGGATAGTTCATTCATAAAATATCTGTACCGATAGTCACCTTGACCCATCGGCGAAACTTCTCGTAAATTTGCCAGCAACGCTGGATCATTTTTACCCTGCGACACCAATCGCTTGGTCTCACGGGGTAAAATCTGCCGAGGCCTTGCGGCCCATTTTTTTAAGAATCTGTCGATGGTGACTACAGAGAATCCGCAATGGTTTATATTGGCGATAGTGGGATGACTTTAGACAGCAAAAATTATTGGCAAGAAGTGATTGCCTACGTAGCTTTAAGTATGCTGGGCGCGGCCGCGCTGTTTGCCTACGTCAAAGACCTGAGCTTCTTGGACCATGGAACCGATCTAAGCCAAAAGGAAATCTTGGCTCAGGCGACGCAAATCCGCAATTCAGTCCGTTACAAGCGGGCCAACGTGATCTTCTGGTCCGATGCCCAAACCCAGCAAATGCTTGCCCATGGGGACCAAATATTTACGGATGGTTCTTCCGAGGCAAAACTAAAATTTGTGGATGGATCATCCATTACCTTAGGAGAACGCTCGCTGATTCGCATTGAAGACCAGGGCTCAAACCCCAGTATCCGCCTCTTACGAGGTGCAGTCGTATCTGCAAATATCGCAAAAACCAACGATAACAGAGGCCTTTCTCTTAAGGTCGGCCTGATGGAGCTGCGCGCGGCCAGTGGGGCAGATCTACAAATTTCCGTGGTGGATGACAGACCTAAGGTTGTCGTCCTTTCAGGCAAAGCAGAAATGGACGGCGCATCTCAGACAAAAGCCGAACTGCTTAAATCGGACTCAGCCACGATTGAGTTGTCGCCATCGCTTCAATCTGGCAATACTGTATCCATCTTTAAAACGAGGCTTTTGCAGCCAGTCCATGGCGATCAAATTCGTGGCTTTCAGGAATTCGCCATTCCTTTTCGCTGGCAGGGAAGCGCTGACGAAACACACTTGCTTGAGGTAAGTCGTGATCCTGAGTTTCAATCTATCAGCTGGAGCCAGAACACCACAGCGCTATCGGCTAAGGCCACGTTCGCGGAGGAAGGTACTTATTATTGGCGAGTACGATCACCACAAACGCCAGAATATGCGTCAAATGAAGTCAATAGACCTATCTTGAGTCACCAATTCACCTTGCTGAAGCATGAACCCATCAAAATCTTATGGCCTCCAGAACACTATCAGGCATCCTTAAATCGTGAAAACTCGGAAACTGCAATAAATCTTTCCTGGCTATCAAGTCAGCTTGTGCAATTTGAAGTGCAGGTGGCTCTGGACGAGTCCTTTCTCAAACCCATCCATGAATTCTTAGTAACGAACTCCAATCATCGGGAACTGCTGTTAGGGAAGGGCCAATATTACTGGCGCCTCCGGGCTAGAGATATGAAAAATATCCAATTAGGACCATGGTCGCGCCCGAGAGTGATCACGATCCATGATCCCCAATCTTTTGGGCAAAAGATCTCAGAATTATCCAGCTCGGCCGCAGCGGATTTTAATAGTGACTTGAGCCAGAAAATTCTGAGTGCCCGCGCCCTAACAGCTAAACCCTATGACGCTGATCCCGCAAAAATTGAAAACGCTGGGGGGACACGCCCAGCTCTGCTTCCCTTACCGCAGACCACGTCTGATACGTCAGCTCTTAACAAGGCTTTAAATTCTTGGAATTCGGCCTCAAAGCCCATGCTGGCATCGATACCAAGACAGGCCATCATTCAGAATTCAACAGGCTCGGCTGAGGAAACACCGCTACCTAAGTCCACACCGCTTATGCCTCCCCGCGTCAAGTGGCAATTACAGGAGCCCGGTGTGGACTTAGGAAGCGGAGTTTTAGCGACGATCACCCTCAGCGGCGATCAAAGAAGCCATAGATTTGATTTAGAAGCCGCTCTTGATTCTGGTTTCCAAAAAATGATTCTAACGACTCAGTTAGATGAGCGGGTTCTGAAAAAGATGCTACCGGCCGGTCAATATTTTGTCCGAGCAAGAACTCTAACCAAAGACAAGCAGAGCGGACCCTGGTCCACACCAGCGCAGGTTGTGGTTCCCCTTTGGCAACCACTGCCTGGCCCTAAATTATCGACACAGGGGCATAGCCCCTTCTACCGCAAGAAAATCCCTCGGTCCTACTTGGAGTGGATAGCTCCTCCTATGTCTCCAGACGAAAAGTATCGGGGTATTCTTATCGCGATGGCAGGCAATGACGATTTTAGCGATGTTAAAACCATCAACGCCAAATCTAAAAAAATGGAGCTGGCTCTCATAAATAACAACACCTACATAAAGGCACACATGATCGACCAACACGGCAAAGCCGGAAACTGGAGCGAAGTTTTGACGATGCAAACAAAAAAGGTGGAGGAAATGCCCGCCCTACTGGCCCCAAGCAGCAAGCAAAAGATCTTGTTTCCCTACCTCGATAAAAAGCTCATTCAATTTCGCTGGACCAAACCGGAGGATGTCGAAATCTCTGAATTGATTGTGGCCAAAGACCCTGAGCTTAAGGACATTATCCTGCGAAAAACCACCCGCGAACCGCAATTTGCTGGCGAACTCCATAAAGATAGCCGCTATTTTTGGCAAATCGTGCAAAAATCCCAGCCGGAAGGCATTGAACTACGTACAGAGATTCGGAGTTTTGATACCAAGACCATGCCTCTGCCGCCAGTCGATCGCAGTAAACTGCCCCATGAACTGTACGCGGGTTATGGCCTCTCGCTTATCGACTATCAGTTCGAAGATGCGAACTACGATAGCCTGATTGAGGACTCTTGGGCTAATTCCCTTTTCCTGGCCTATAGCTACTGGATGAATACGAACTGGGGATTCGAGATTGATTTAATGGGCCATGCGCTCAGTGTCACTTACGCAACGGAAGACCAAGCAGAGGGAAGTGATAAGGAAACACTGATGTTCCTCGACGCCTCTTTCCTCACTCGGGTTTTGTGGGAATTGTCTCGAGAACAGGGATTGCGACTGGAAGGGCTATTTGGGGTTTCCGCCAATACGCTCGCAAAAATGGTCACCGCCGAAGACGGGCTGTCTTCTCGCAGCTATCAGCCTTTGCACATTTGGAATGGTGTCGGCGTCTTATATGCGATGACCCCAACGATCTTTTTTAATCCTAGGCTAGAAGTCGGCATTCCAGTCCATTTGGACAACGGCAAGATAAAAGAAGGCATCTACATCAGAGGCATCGTTCGCGCCCTGCAACGTCTGCCACGTCTAGGAGCAAATCTATCTTATGGCATCATGGGTGAGCATAAAAACTACGTCATTGAAAAGGACGGCAAACGAGAGAAGATCGGCAGCTTACTGCGGGGAGTTCTCTTGGGACTAGGGACTGACTTTTAAATAAAGACCTTCGAAAAAGCCGGAAGGCTCAAAGATGTCTAGGGAAGACTAAAAAATCAAAGCTAAAAGCTGAACGAATGCCATGCAGACTCATGACCAGCAGCCTAATTAACTGAAGACCGTGCCTGACATCTTTCGCCCCAAATCATTCGTGCCCATTCAGGGTGGTCAGTAAAGGGGTTACGGTTTCCTTGCCAACGCTCATAGATCCCTTGATTGCGCGCACGTTCAAAATCCGTTACGGCATCCATTTCGTTCCATTCTAACAAGGAACATAATCGTCCAAGGCTGGCGCTACCATTCCCAACATTATCCATCAAGCTCAGGTTACCATAGCGGACGGCCATATAGAAAAGCACCCGCGCAGATTCCCCTTTAAAATCATCCCTAGGTTCAAAGGAGTCACGGTCCGAAAAAATCCCGTCCTCTCCAAGGACTTGTTCGCCGCCAACATCAAAGTCTTTATTCCCACGCAAGGAGTTCAAACGTTCATCGGTGGGCCATAGATTATGCACATCACTTTTGTAAGAATCTGACCCGCGGCTCTTAGGCCATACATGCTCACGATTCCACGGTTCTACCTTTTTGCTTGCGCCGCCACCGGAATGGTCACTCTTAGGTCTTGATTCAGCTGTGTAAAACAGCAACACATTGTCAGAGTTTTCGGGATCCGTGTCTACATCGTGCATCACATTCCATACGGAATTGTAGCCAATCTTCTTTGCGCCTCGGGTAATCGTCGCGTTCAAGGCCTGGTGCAAAGCGCTACCCTTTAAGCCATGGGCCTGAGAGTAGTAACCCTCGGCATCGGCAATCGACAATCGACTGGGAGGGGCATTCTCACCGCACTGAAAGCAGTTCGAAGAATCAGCACAGCCTGTTACAAAGGCTGCGGCCATGAAAAATTGAAAACCAAAGAGAACCTTTAACGCGACACTGCTCCTGCTGTTAGCGAGGAAGCTTCGATTAAGCGGGGCCTTCATGGGTCCATCCATTATTCAATTTTGTATGTTTGGACATTATGCAAGGAAAGGAAGTCCTTGTCAAGGAAAACCAGCCTAGAAGCTATCAATTCTATTGGATTTTCTGCAAGTTTTCATGCAGCGTAACCCCGAAGTGTATCTCAATAAGTCTGATCAGGCAAGACCTTTTTGAGCCGCTGGGGCACGGAAATCTGTCATTTCCCTTTATATCTGGACCTTTAGATCCAGAAAATGAAGCCCAAGCCAAAGCCTGTGGTATCCGAACGAATGTTTTTGTATAGGGCTGAGCCACCATTTCTAACAAGGTTTTCCTGCGTTACCTTGCCGTAGCCATAGAAAGACACCTGGCTGGAGAAAAAGTAGTTCATGCCCAAGCTGTAGAACATCCCACTGCCATAGTAATCACTATTATACAGACTGTTCTGATAGTCATATCGCCCACCGGTTAGTCCTAATCCGGCCTCCAGATTGCCCATGGGCGATGAAAAGACGAGACGGGTACCTGCATGAAGGCGCGACCCTGATAAGTTCTCTAGACGATTAAATCCGTCACGCATATTGATGTACGTATGCCCAACATCGACGATGAGAAACTTCATCATCTCCAAGCCCAAGGAAGTTCTGAAGCCATAACCTTTCCAGTTGCTATCAATATCCGTTGGTTCCCCACCGTCTTTCGCAACTGCATTCTCTTCTGGAAGTCTACGATGATAGCTACCATACTCGACTTCAAAACCCTGAGAGACTAAAACATTAGACTGCACTCCTG
>JBIKVD010000188.1:0-8299 GCA_044357055.1 Oligoflexales bacterium
CTCATCATATTGATGTATGAATGAGAGGTGGCCATGGCTTGATTCGACCACAGGCCTACCAAAAATATTATGGACACGAGATTTCTACTGATTCCTAATTCTGCGCTTCGACTTGCATTCATATTCAACTCCCCCAACCATCCAGAGATTCTATGCTTAGGAGTTGCAACCCCCATGCCAAGGCATTTTCCCGTAATAATAGTTAGTTAGTTGGACTGAGATGCTTAGATTTTGGTGATTTGGCGTTTATTGACCAAAACTTTTACAGGTACCATGCCAGGGTAGGGAGGAGGAATTTGGGTCTATACTACGTTTTGAGTCACAAGTACCCTAGGAAAATTCACATCTTGGCTTGCGCCAGATCAATGATTTTCCACTGCATCTTTTGCACATTATATACGTGAACGCGCGCCGCCAAAGCTCTCGCCTTATCAGTCTCGACAATGACGACACTGAGTCCCCTTGGACCCATTTGAGCCAGATCAATCTCAAACCCGTCTGCAGCCTCAAAAGTGGAAAGGATTTTGCCACCTTTATAGTCCACGATAAAGGCTTTCTTCCACTGCCTCGCGACGATTTCCGTCATGCCGCTCACCACGGCCACACGAGATTGAAAACTGGGTTGAACTTTCGCGTCCATCACCTGATACTGCTTGGGCAACAAGAAACTATGGGAAACAGGTTCACGCACCAAGGTCAGTCGCTTGATCTCCATAATCGTCAGTTGGTTGGCCTTCGGATCCGGAGTCAGGACCGCTGCACGCTCCCCATCCAGCACAATCTTATCTCCTGGTTTGAAGCGAACCTTCGCCTCAACAATCGCGCCTTTCTTGTAAAACTTCACACCTCGGGGATCGGACATGCTTCCTTCTCCCGCTTGCCAAGCATGGATCGTATTGCTTTTCGTCGAGACCCAAACTGGGAAGTCTTGTTTAGGTATAGGAAACAAGCTCCGTCGCAGTTGAAACCGGCCAGCGGCAAGTTCAAATACCTGGGACCAGTGATTGTCGAATAGGGTCGCGCCGTCATCCGCTCTGATGGCCGTAAAATCTCCCGTTTTAAAGCGGACTTCTCGCTCGTGCATGGCCAATTTAAAATTTAATCCAAACAGCGTGCCTGGGCCACGGCCACAGGCACCGAGCCCATCAAAACTGAGCGAATAGAGCATATTTGGTGGCCGACCAGCGATCATGATTTGATGAGACTCAGGGAGTTCGACATAGGCCAAACGTTTTGCGGTTCCTTTGCGCAAATCAACTTCATAGAGTACGGAACGGCGAAATTGAAATTTTGGGGGAGTTATTTCCTTCGTTGATTCGGCCGTCTTTTTTTCGTCGAAAGGCAACATTTTGTCCATCAACTGGTCAACGGGAGGGCCATGATCGAGGTAGTAAAATAGGTGCGAATTCATATCCAAAAAAACTTTTTCATAGGGCGCTGAGCCAAAGTCATCGAAACAGGATTTTGGCTTGAAGGAATCCTTCTTGACCGGAATCGCGGATTCCGCTTCGGAGATTTCCCCTTGAGGAAGTTTTCCGCCCCAAGGCGCTGCAAAGGCCTCAGGCCCCGAGATCAACAATAGAAGCGGGGCGAAGATGGCCAAATAGAGCGAGCTCGGTTTTGTGAATGCACTAAGCAATTATTGTTCCCAGCAGCACGTTCAGACTTTATCCTTCCATTCTAACATGGTATTTTGGCGTCACAGTGGTGAAATTTGTCACCCTATTTAACTTGGCGACCCCGCAATCATGTAGATCGCAGGATTCAGCCGCCCTCTTGGACCCTGGTGAAACACACTTGGCCATAATTGGACAAAACTCAAAATATCAGCAACTGCTTCGGCGTTTCCGCCTTTTCCAGGGCATGTATGGGGCCGCAGTCTTTGGCCTCACCCTTGCCTTCGCCTGGGCTTTGAATGGCGGCGCCCCGAGGCAGACTATAAATGGGTTTGGGTTGTCTCTGAGTCAACTATGGATGGAGGCTCTAAGCAAGATTGAGCTAGAGGAGGTACCCTTCGATTCCCTTGGGATGAATGATGCCGCTCCAGGGATCATCGTTTCCGGTCCTCTGAGTCATCTCGGGGGAAAGGTTGCTCCTTTTTGCCAGGATGCTTCGCGGTGGCAAATCGCTATCATTCTATCGGATCATAAAATTGAATCGTTAAATGCGCTCAAGGCCCAGCTAAACTGCCCCCCGAGCCGGCTCTTTGTCTTTCAATCTTATTTCGGGCTTGTTCAACTCCAGCCATTGGCTTGGGACCAGAGTGATGAATCAGCCCTCACTCTCGGCCTGCCCTTTTTACCCGCACTTAGCGCCCAGGAAACTCATTCCCTCCATCGCACCCTAGTGGGGCAGTTAGAACCTTTGGTGATTCTGACAAGCCTTGAACGCTTCCAGGCCTTGCAAAGACCCACTTCCCGGCCAGCGACTCCCCTGGAATTAGCGCTGCTTTCCCTTCTCATCACTAGCTTTAGCGTCCTATCGACCCATAAGCTCAGGCCCATGGCCATCAAGTCAAGTTGTCTGCAAATGTTACTGATCCTGACTCTTTGCCTGGTGGCAGCGCTCTATTATTCGGTAGTACTGCCCCTCACAGTCATTGCCGCGTTGTCCGTGGCCTCGCTTTTCCTGACCTTTACTCTTTCGGAGTCTCTGCACTTGCGAAAACTCACTTCCTTAGAATTGCAGAAATCCTACAAAACCATAGCAGCAGACCAACAAAACTCGTTTCTGATGAATCTTTCCGAAGAAATGCGGCAAGATATTGCACGCATGCACGGAGCCTTAACTACCCCCTCTAACCTAGTCCCATCTCCTGTGATCAAGAAGTGGCAGACCGAGGCCGAAGCGAGTCTGGCCGAGCTTTCACAATACGTCGATATTATAGATAACTTTCGGCGGGTGGTTCAAAAAGAGGCTGGCATCCATAGTACTCAGCAAGTCTCAGTTTTAATGCTGTTGGATAGAATTGCCGTCCAGGTATCCTCGGCTCTGAAAGGGCAGGAATTAAAACTCAACATCTCTTGCCAGGCAACGGAAGTCATCCATTCTGATGAAACTCTGATTGAGCAAATACTTATGAATCTCGTGGGTAACGCGATTAAATACTCACCTCAAGGATCCACCATTTGGCTTAGTTTTGAAAGAACCCCCCAGGAAGTCCTCTTTACGGTAAAAGACGAAGGACCGGGAATCGATCCGCAGTTTCAAGAAAAAATCTTTGAGCGGTTCTTTCGGGTAGAGGCTGCTACGAAGACCGGGACGAAAGGCAATGGCCTCGGATTGTATTTGAGTCGCTACTTTGCACGCTTACTAAATGGCGATATCTTCGTAGATTCTGCGCTGCAGAAAGGATCTAGTTTCTCACTTAGAATCCCGCAGGACTTACCATGAGTGATGTAAAACAAAATATTGCGAGCTTCGAGAAAAATTTGGAGTTTTGGTCCGTTCTGCTTTGCGCCGGATTTTCGCTAACAATATTCCTGCACACAAAAAACTCCCTATTTTGGCCGAATACTCTCCCTATGATCCTAGCTATTTGCTGCTGGCCACTGGCAGTCCTTGTCACTCGTCAATTTCTCATTTTGGCTAATCGTCTTTCTTTCAAAACGAGAGCAGGATTTGTCATCCTTCTTTCGGCTTTGGCGATCTTCACAATAAGCAGCTCCGGCATGATCTGGCTGGAGTCGACATGTCTAGGGGTCTTATCGGGAATGAGCGCCTATATCATACGTCTTCTGCTGATGCGTCCCATTCTGGATTGGCAGCTGATGCAGGATATTCTGCTCGAGCGAGACGCTACGGATATTCAACGCAATTTTATTTCCTTGTTGAGTCACAATTTAAACACCCCTATCGCAAAACTTGCAGGCACTCTTGGGGTGCTCGAAAGGGAACAGCCACACAACCACCAGCTGGTCGAGGCAAAAAGTGCGCTCAGGAGATTGCAATTCTACGTGCGAGGGACTCTACAAACAGCTACGCTTTTAAACAAGGATCACAAAATCATCGCCGCGCAGCCTCTGGTCGGCATCATCGAAACCATAAAAGAGGGACTGGCGCAGTTACGTCAAATTAATGGGCAACACTATCCCTTGGCTCTTGATGGGCGCGATCAAGAAATGATGTCGCTGCCCTTGTATTTTGATGGTCCACAAATATCACAGTTTGTGGCGGGTTCGATTTACTCTATCGGCATGAAAGACGGAAATATCTTATGCCACTTGGAGAACTCCGGAGTTCACGCCGCCTTGATTTTCACTATTGGCGTCAAAGATGGCCTGAGCCCTGACTTGCTGACTCCCACAGCAGGCGAAAGTTACCTCACCACTCTGTGCAAACGACATATTTCTGAGATTCTAAAACTCTACCGCGGCAGCGTCGTTGCGGAGAAAGGGCATCTCATCCTTAAGCTACAAGCATTAACTCCAGGAAGCTCTTGAGATCCCTCCTTAATCCAAACCATCACTCATTTCCAAGGAAGCTCGTTCCACGCTAAGGGCTTAAGGATTCGCCAAGCTTCCTTTGGGACAGAATAAGGTAAATGGGGATTTGCATAAAAAGGAAACATGATCTTCCCATTTTGCTGGCAGTGTCTCTCCATGCCATCTATTCTCCCAACAAGGTCACCCTGTTTGATATTGGAGAAATTTTGCCATCCCGGGACTAGAGCTACACTTTTAACACCACTGGCAACTTCCTCCACATGGGCAAAGGTATAAAGCTCACCCGCATGCAAGCCGTGCAAGTCGCTCAAGTCTGGATGCGTCTCTTTTCGGGCAAGACGAGACACGAGAAATAGCGCCCTCAATATCCCGGCGACACCGTCGTTAACCTGATAGGGATCAAAGCCCATTTGACCAAGCTCCAAGGTAATCCCACAGCCGCCGAGAGAATTCAAATACTCATCACTGCAGGCACCTTCTTTTGAAAAAGAAGGTCCCCAATGAGTTACCATCGTCTTACTAGGATCTACACCCGAAGCAAAGCGCACAGGTCGAGGCGAAAAGGGGAAAATAAAGAAACTGCGATCGCTTGGCCCACTCGTTTGATGCAAATCCACCATATAGTCCGTCGGGCGGAAAAGAGAACCTATGGCGATCGCTCTCTGGGATTCGACGCCCTTAGGTACTTTGAGCCCAAAACATCGATTAAGATTTTCTTGTAAGAATCTCTGGCCCTTTACAGCTGCATCGGGGTTAGCAAGGACGAAGAGCAGCGGGATTTCTGCACGGATATACCCACCTGCCAAAAGACGAAGGATCTCATTGACGACCGCTAAACCACCAACTTCATTGCCGTGTACGAGACACAGGATCAGGAGTCTGGGACTCTTTCCATCATCATTGAGCGACCAAGTTAGAGGAAGGGGTTGCGCAACTTTATAGCCAACGCCTTCGAGTGGCTTTTGCCACATACTAAATTGAGTCATTTCTTGCTTTACCCGTTCCGTCATTATCGCTATCCTCTTAAAATAAATCCTGACACCACTGAGGCTGCCAATGTCCTGCTGCAAACCTAAGCAAACTCTGACAACTCACGCATTGCGTTTACCGCCGCTCTTAGCACTTTCATGCGGCCTATTGAGCCTTTCCATGAATTGCACGACCAAAGACTCCAACCCTCAGGCGTCTGACTCGGAAAATCGTTTGGCCCATGACCCAGTTACGGAAAAATCATCTGGTGAGTCTTCTAATCCTCGAGTCCAGTCTAAACTACAAAGTGAAATTCTTGAACAAGCAGCTCTAGCTTTTGGTCAGCACTCAGGAGATTTGTTTCTATTGATGAGCCAAAGCTCATGGGCTGACCAGGGTCAAATTTGGCTTATCGCCAAGGATTTCAGCCACAATGACACAAAATCGACACCAACTGATTCAACGGCACCCACTACGGTGCATTTTCACTATCTACCAGCCGCACAAAAAGATCTTGCCCAGGCAAAAAGCCGTCTCCTATCCCTTGAGGAGATAAACTCTTTGTGGCCTGAACTGGTTTCCGCAAGGAACTTGAGTGACTACGACCCGAAAATTTTTGATGGGATGCAGTATGAGTTTGTGCAAATCCGTTGGGAACTCGGGAAAACCCAGATTCTTCATCGCCTCTTTATGAATAATCCAGAGCCGCAAAAATCCCAGAGTCACTACCGACTTATTGAGATCTTGCGCAGCTTGTTACCCCACTCATAACCAACAAAGACTCTTCTCTAGGAGCCTTTCTTTGGCTTTGTTTCCCTTAGTCGCAGTTGGTCTCCTAGTTGTTCATTGATCTGGTAGATCCACTGATCAACTTTACCTACCAAAGCTGGCAGAGATTTGGCAAGGCTGGTATCACCTTCCGCTAGCTGGACTTGGCTGAGGCGAATATAGACTTTCTTATTCTCTGCTCCTATTTCCCCGATCTGCAGGGAAAAGGAACTACCATCGCTCAATTTGACTTGCAGAGTTTCTGCGTCATCCCCAAAGGCCGCAGAGTCTGGATGGTCCCGATTCAACCGGGATGTATAGCTTAGTGTTCTTAGACTCCGGTCCAAGGTTGCGAATTGACTCTCGGACCAAGGTTCACCCTTCCACCCTGATATGGCCCATTTCTTCGCTTCGGGATCATAGGTCAGGACCGGCTGATCTTTAGCAACACCCGCTTTGCCTGTAAGTGCCACTTGGACCAACGCGCCTTCCTCTATTGCCAGGAGATTCTTCAGCTCCCACTGCCCCTCATCCGAGCTAAGCGACAAAGCTTCGCTGACAAGCCACAGGTCAGCCTCGCCCACTCCCCAATACTGTCCTCCTTTTTCGCGATTCTTACCTACCCTCAGCTTCAGCAGTGTCTCTTCACCGCGCAAAAAAACTAGCTCAGTGCCCCCTTCCACCCCTGTATCCGCTGCATGGGTGGCATCCAGGTGATCCAAGACCTTGGCTCGTTCCAATTGATCGAAAAGCCTGACGATTTTTTGCGGATCTGCTGGGTATTCGTGAGGGAGTAAAACCCAGGAATTTTCCGTTGTTTTTTTTATTTCCGCGCTTGAGGCAACCCCTTTTATAAGGATCTTGTCAGCATCTAGGATTTGGGCTAGCTCAATTCGCTCTTGCTTGCTCCCTCCCCTTTCTTGTTGGGTTGGTTCAAAGAAAACCAACGCAGCGGCCACGACTGCGAGTCCCCCTGCTAGCATCAGCCAATGTTTGCTACTCATGGTTTGCTCCTTTCCTTGTTTTGTCCACCGCGCCTTGTCCTTCTCAGCATCAAAAACACGCCTGCAACTGACACCAGGCCAGGCAAAGCAAGCATGTTTAGAGCAGTCAATTGCCCGCCTAAACGTTCTATGTCTTCGCGCAAATTTTTGCGAACCTCTCGACGTCGCTTTCGCACTTCGGCTTCTTCACCACGGAATTTGTCGATTTCATTTTGCTGCTCTCTCGTAAGAAGCAATTGGGCTCCGTCGGTTCGCTGTTTTTGTAGCTCATTGATTTTGGCTTGCAGTTCATTCAGCTTTGCCGACAGCTGCTCTTCTTCCGCTTTCCATTTCTCCTGCGCTTGTGCCTGTAGACCCATGACCCGGGTAAAGGGCCGGGCCAGTTTTCCCTTGGCGCGAATACTCATAAGTTCGGCAGCACCTGAGAGATGTTCGATAGCATTCATGGCGAAAGTCAAATTATCATTCCTCGGTCTAATGATCGATTGCCCGGCAAAACGGAAGACCTCTACGGAGTTACCATCAGCGAGAAAATCTACATCCGCTATCACGACGACGGAGCTATCCGCAGTACCCTGTGCAAGAAAGTCCGCAGGACTTTCCCCCTCCGGAATTTTATCCCGATAGGCCGAAGAGAATTTACCCTGGAGCAAATACGCTAGATGCAAGGGCTTATCCCCCTTCTTAAGATCACGAGCTAATTGTTCGGGTCCTAAATACATGGCCATACCGGTATCAACCATGCCTGCCGTCTCGCTGGTATGCATCAATGAGGTGGCAGTGACCCCAGTCACCTCCGCAAATTCCAATGCACCAGCCTCAGGCAAAAGCACGGCATTCAAAGACTGCGTGATCTTTTCCTCCTGGGAAAAGGCGATCTTTTGCAAATTCAAAAAGAATGGGTATTCAAGCCTTTGACCTTGAACCATGATGGAAGCCGCCGCTTGTGGATCACCCACCATTTTACCTTCTGACATCTTCAACCCCCAGGCAGCGAGCAACTCGGGCATTGCTGAATGCGCTTGAGGAGGCTGCCCTCCCATCATCTGCTGCTGTTGCGACATCGCCAAGTCTGTACGGGAAAATGGATCTAAGGCCACAAACATGCGACCT